>CAYPSO010000113.1:0-13221 GCA_964413275.1 uncultured bacterium
GCAAAACTTAGTCAAAATTCGATTAAAAAGGACAATAAACTAATTTTATTTTCAAAACATTTCTCATTTTTATTGTTAATACTTGACCAATTAATGGGCTATTAAATGTAAATGATTAAAGTAATCAATTCATTAATTAAATTTAGATTAACTCTTGAATTTGCACACCACAAAAAGCAGCATAAGCTATACCAATAGCATCTAATCTTTCAGTCGAACTAACAGATAAATTAAATAAATCAGCAATGGTTTCTGTAACCTCTTCAAGTTCTGCTCTGCCTTCTCCTATATTCGCCTTCCACATCCCAGAATATAAATGTATAGGTGCAATCCTCCTTTCTCGGTAACACACCAGATGAATGACACCCATCGCTTCCAACACCCCGGTCATATTGTTGAACTGATTATTTAGAAATGGTTTTTCAATGGCAATAGTAGTAGGTTGAAATTCCTTTAATAAAGCTACTAAATCTTGTTCCAATTCCCATAAACGCTCTGAAGTGGGACGTTTTTTCGGTGTTTGAATTGTGCCATAATCCAGTAGAGTTGGCATCCCAGCATCACCATCTTCTAGAACTGCCCATCTCAATATTGCTAACCCCGGTTTCAAACCCAACCATCTGGGAACATCATTCTCAATAACGCTAGGTTTCCCGATGCTATAAGTATTCATGGTTGCTTGAGTACCGTATTTATTGGTGTAAATTCTCTCACTGGAAACGTTACCAGTGACTTCTACTCTCACCTTAGCCACGAAGGGGTGACTGGTTTGGGTGTATTTAGCAATAGCTCTGTCGCTAAATTGTCCCCATTCGGAGTCTGATAGCATCATCTTTACCGCTTGACGCTTATCTGCTGGAGTACGTCTTAAACCATGAGTAGCGTTAGCTCCAACCGCATAAAGAATTGCCTCCCTTAATTTCCCCAACTTCAAATCCACTGTTATTTCTGCGAATCCTGCTGAATTAGCTGCTTGAACTCTATGAAATCCCGAAGCTAACCAATAAGTTTCACCATCAAAAAACACTACCACTGGAGGAAAAGAATATCCCTCCTTCATCCCTTGAGCATATTCTTCGATAATTTGTTGATTCAGTTTGGCTCTAGCCTGTGTTCCCCCATTCGTCCGAATTAGCTTTAAATCAAGTCGCATTTGTAACTATGTTGAAAATTAAAACCCTAACTTTTTTATAGCTTTACGTTTTCTCGCCTCTCCCCTCCTGTCATATTTCTTAGTAGTTACAGGAGATGAATGACCAGCTAAATCCTGCACCGTAAACACATCTTCTCCTTCATCTAATAAATCACTACAGAAAGTTCTGCGAAAATCATGAGGAGAAAAGTGAGCAATACCTGCTAGAGTAGCTCTGTTTTGAACTAATTTGTAAATCCCATCTCCATCTGAGGCAAAATGTCTAATCGTAACTCGACCACCTTTATTCACCGGACAGATTAACGCCCCCGGTGCATCTCCCCTCACCTCTAACCACTTGTCCACTAATTCCAAGGCTACTTTATTCAAATAAACAATACGGGTTTTGTTACCTTTACCGTGACGAATAATCAACTCACCCGTTTTTAAGTCCAAATCTGCTAACTCTAAATTAATTAACTCCTCCCTCCTCAGCCCACCACAGCGCAAAATCGAGATTATTGCACCATCTCTGAAATCTATAGCACAAACCCCATTTAAACAATTATCAATTAAACGCTTAATCTCCTCTCTTGTTAAAGCCCTTCCTCGTAACTCAGGTGTTACCTTCAAGGTTTTTAAATCCACAGCTTTAGCGTAATCATTGGCATCCATCAAATCCAGACGATAGGCTTCTAAAAGAACTCTTCTTAATGCTACCAGCATCTTATTCACTGTTGTGGCCGATAATCTTTCCTTTAAGGCAGTACGAATTGCTGCTGTTTAAAGGCAATAGGGAACAGGCAACAGGCAACAGTAAAGGCATTGGACGGGGATTTCATTCAACCCCGCCCAAGGCAATCGCCCCAAGGGGGCGGGGCTTCTGACCCTTTGGTTGGTCGAGAAAACAGACAACAATTTCCCCATCTCACCAAAAATCTTTACTGTTGCCCGTTCCCTGTTCCCTGTTCCCTCGACCGAAGGTCGGTGACGGTAACGCAGCTTCGACCAATCCAAAGTCATGGCATCACAACGATTATCCGTTAACAATCGGGCGATCGCATTGAGGGAAGAACGCATAGTACGCTGACTACCGTAGCTTAACGAACCCAGATAGACAGAAGCTGGATGAGCGTTAAGGGGAACAGGTTGGCTGAGAGTAAGAGTAGCTATTTCTGTATCTGAAATTATGGACATAACTCTTGGAAAAATGCCTTCTCAAGACTTATTTTTTCACACTTATTACCCTTTGTGTACCTTAACTAATTATTGCTGTTGACGACGACTTACCTTGCTTATGTCTCCTAATTTACTTAATCTCCAGCCATCGTCATATTTTTCAAAAATAGCTGTACCTTTTAAAGTTGTATCCTTTTTGATTAAATCAACCATTGAATTGTTTGGCTCAAAGGCAGTAAATTTATTGCCTAGTTCGTCTAATTTCCAATCATAGGTAAATTCAACATGAGCTTTATTTTCAGATTCTTGTTCTTGAATGCCTGTAACTTCAATAATTTCTGGTTGAGCGATGGGAAATCCATAGAAAAACGTTTGATTTTTTAGCTTAACCAAACGTTGCGAAGGAGCAGTTATACTATCCAATAAAATTAAATTATTTTTTCCTTGTTCAGTCACCATTAACTTAACCGTGTCAGGAGCGGTTTTTGACATGGTTAGCCAACCTTCCTTAATCAAGAAATCGTAACTTTTATCCTCAAGAATTAATTTTTGTGGTTGTTGCAAAGAATTTACAGATATGGGGGTCTGAGTAGCATCTGTGCAGAAAGTGACGCTAAGGACTTTTAGCCGAGTCAAGTTAACGAATTTAGTAGGGTTTCAGCCTTCAAGATCTCATTCAGATTTCAAGACTCCCCGCCCGATCAGTAATTATGTACTTACCCTAAAGTCTTGTTATGACTGAGTTTCGGGCTTAGCGTGGTTTTCTGTTTCGTTGCTACTCAAACCCCTGGTATTGCTAGTCTTGCTCGAAGAATTAAAAATCCCCAATTTGATTTTAATCCTAATACTGATTGTCAGGTCGGACAACTCGCTTCTTCTTGTTACCAAATGGGGCATTTGAATGTATTGGGAATAGAGCAATTAACAATTCGAGATTTACTTTCTCAGGAAGATTCTCGGCAAAAATTTGAAATCGAAATCTTAATAGATTCTGAGAATTTACCACATGGTTTTGACCAAAATAGCCTTCAAGATTATTGCTATTTAATGTACAAGGATTCATTAAATGGTGATTGTGGTCAGCAAGTATATCCTAATTCCGACCCCATTCTTATGGGGGTTATTGGCTATGTTGCTCAAAATCTTACTATTAATTCCTTGGTAACATTATCACAATATTCACAATATCTTAATTATATTCCTGATAATATTCATCAAAAGATTAAAAGTAATAAGCCAATTACTTTTCAAGATTTAAGGGAATATGATTCAACTGAATCTTTATATAACTTAATTTTTGACAAGCTTGAAACTTATCAATTTTCTGATTTATTATCTGGTTATTATCAAGTTCGTTTGACAGAAGAAGAAGAAATAAATGCTCAAGATATTTTTCAAGTAGTTAAATTAGAGAAATTATTCTTAAATAATCCAGAAATATATCAATTAGCGAATAAAACTATTGATACTTTTCTTTATAAAAATCCCAATTATGAGTTAACTACTTTTGGAGATTTATTGAATGTTGAGGGAAATCAATTAGGGAATAAAAGACTTTACGATGTCTTTGGACAAACCAGTTTTTTTAAACAAATTAATTCTTCCAAAACTAATAGGAAAAAGAATAAGGAATTACGAAAATCCCCAATTCTTTTAGCTAATAATGAGGAAGAAAATAATGCTGCCAATAAATTAATTGATGAAATTCCGGGGATGGCTGAATATGCTTTAAATGGATTAGCTGCGGTTCAAAATGCTGAGATATTAGCTGCTTTGGTAATATATCAGACCCAATATCGCCTCAAGGAAATGCTTAATGGGCAAATCCCCAATATTCCCTTGGTGCGATTCGATTTACCATATATTGAGGAAAATTATGCTCACAATACTATTAGTGGTGGCTATAATTGGCAAGTATCTGGTGCTTATCATTGCGATAATAATGTTGCGCCTCCCCCTAAACAAGATTTGAGAGGCTCTAAGCAATGCTCCCATCTTGAACTCCTTTCTCTGTTGGATTTGGGAATTTTGAATAAGGGTACGGGCGGTACTCAATGGGTTGCTGGTGATGAGCAATGGGTTGAGGGTGGGTTAGGAATTTTAAGAATTTTATTTGGTAAATACGAACCCACAGGTATCCCTTTACCTACCGAATCTTTCTATCAAGATATGGCCAATGGTGACTTTGATAAAATCACTGGCATGGATGTGGGCGATGCAGGAGCTAATTTAAGCGAAGAAGATAAGGCTAGTTTGGAAAAAGCTCAAAGCCTATTCATGGGCGAAATGTCTTGGGAGCAGTTAGTATCAGGGATGGATGCTCAAGAATTAGCCAGTATTGAATCGCAGATTGGTTCTGACCAATTTAATGAAATTAAAAGTATGTTTGGTAGCGGTAATGGATTAACCAATGAAACTATCTATGCCAAGATTACCATGCGTGACCTCAATGAAGATGAAGGCTCTGCTATGTTATCCCTCGCCTTTGGTTGGTGTCAGCGAATTTTTTTCTACAAAACTTGTACTCCTCGATTCATTCATCTACCAGGACTAATTAAATTTGAGGAAGATTCTTTTATTCCTCTGCCAATGCCTATTAAATGAAGTCAGAAGTCAGGAGTCAGAAGTCAGAAATAAAGAAAAACTTCTGACTTCTGACTTCTGACTCCTGACTTCTCTTAACCCTTCACCTTCTGGAACAATGAATAACTATATTATTGGACAATCAACCCTCGATACTTTAATTCCCAAGTCTCCCGAACAACTCAAAGATATGGTAGGTAGTCCCCAAGGACTTACTTTAATCGGTTGTTTAGTTGCTTTTGGACTTCTATCTTTTTTGGATGGCGATAAAAAACCCCTGTTAGCTAGTGGGAGATGGGCTAAAGCGGCGGAGAAAAATGCAGCCAAAAAGAAGGCTTTGCAGCAAATTAATTCTCCTTCTCGAAATACCGTTAGTTTTTACCTTGGTCAACCTGCTTTTATTCGTTACCAGCTTGAGCTTGAGTTTTATAATCGTCTTAAAAATACTGCTCTAGCTACTCAAACAACAAAACCCAAAAAACGTAGAGCCACAAATAGCCTTTATCTTCCTGATGCTCAAAGAGGCATTGCTGCTATTGGTGCTGCTGGAAGTGGTAAAATTTTTAGTGTAATCGACCCCGTAATTCGTAGTAGTTTGGATCAGGGTTTCCCTACTCTAATTGACGATTTCAAATATCCCGCCCAAACCTCTCGTGCTGTAGCTTATGCTATCAAAAGAGGCTATCAAGTTAGAGTATTTGCACCGGGCTTTCCTGAATCTGATACCTGTAATCCTTTCGATTTTTTAAAAGATTCCGAAGATGCGATCGCAGCAGGACAACTCGCCCAAGTAATCAATCGTAATATCGATAGGGGCAGTAAAGGTGGTGATAAGTTTTTTGAAGAAGCAGGAGATGTATTAGTTGAGGGTATTTTCCTCGCTATCAAAGCTTTAGGTGAATTAAGAGGCGATAATTCCCTATGCGATTTGATGAGTGCTTCAGCTTTACTCTCCATGCCTAATTTACCCCATCGTTTAGAAGAGGCAATCAACAGAGGTGATTTGGGTGTCTGGACATCTAGACCTTTACAGCAACTTATTAGTACCAAAGACTCTGAGAAAACTGTGGCAGGTATTCTTGCTACTGCTCAAAGGGTTTTTCAAAGGTTTCTCAAGAAGGATTTTATTGGTGCTTTATGCGGTGAAACGACTCTACCTCTTGACGTTGATGGCAAAACTTTGATTATTTTCGGCTTGGATAGGACTAATCGAGATATAGTTAGTCCCTTGCTGGCCGCCATTTTCCACATGATTGTAGCTCGTAATGTTTCTCGCCCTACTCCTCGTCGAGAACCACTGGTAGTAAGTATTGATGAGTTGCCAACTCTTTACCTTCCCCAATTGGTTAATTGGCTTAATGAGAATAGAGAGGATGGTTTTTGTGGGATTTTAGGGTTTCAAAATATCTCTCAATTAGAAAAAGTTTATGGTAAAGAATTAACTAGAGCGATTATTGGTGGTTGTGGTACTAAGGTAGTTTTCAATCCTCAAGATACTGAATCTGCTAAATATTTTTCTGATTTATTAGGAGAAGAAGAAGTTAATTTTAAGTCAAAATCAGATTCTAAAAACGTTGGTGGTAAATCCAACAAATCTAAATCTTACTCCGAACAAAGACAGAAAAAGCATTTATTTGAGCCAGCAGAATTTGCTAAATTACCAACTGGAAAGGGAATTATTATTAATCCGGCTTATGGGAATAAGCAAGAATCTTACTTACCTCTCCTAACCAAAATTAAAGTTCCCAAAACTGACCTATCTGAACAGGAATGGTCAGAATCTAATTGGCAAAAATGCCGTCAGAAAATGCTGGTTGATTCAGAGTCAAGAAATCCCCTTTTATTTGCTGATAATTATATCAGGACAGAACAATTTCAAGAAAGAAAAGCTATTGTTGAAGAAGTATTTTATCTAGCCAAAGATAAGAATAATAATGCCTCTCAAAATCCAAATAATTCTACCATAAATTTTCAAAAAAATGAGGAATTTTCTGAAAATATTAAGTATAATAATGATAACAATTTAACACCACTAGAGGAGACTTGTTGATATGGATAATAATACTTTAACTCCTTCTGAATATATGTCTCGATACAATTATCAGAAGCATCTTCAAAATGCTGATGAAAACACTTTCGTCAATGCAGATCCTTATCCATCTGATAAATTTAACTATGACGAACAAATACATGATGAAGAATTAATGGCATTTGTCATGAAAGACTTAGAAGAAAAAGATCCGTATAAAAGGGCAACTCCAGAAGATATTAAGTATGGTTATATAGCAGATGAAATAGAAATATTTGACGAACATGGTTTATTGGATTATTTTTTCTGTGGAAAATTGTTGATTAGAAATAAAAGACCTCCAGAAGTTGTTAGTAATTCTTTATCTATTTATTACGATGGTTTGCTATGTTATAGCATAGTGGAAGGAAACTTAATGCTTAATAGAATCAAGAATTTATTAATTCCTTAATTTAACTAATTAGGAATAAGTAATTAAAGATTTTACTTGTTCCTTTTCTTCGCTATTGTTCATATTTAAAAAGGTTTTTGTATTATGTACTCTTTTACTCAAAATCACGATTGGTCAGAGGGTGATGCTTCTAAAATCACTCAAGATTATGAAAAATTAATAACTGCTTATGGTGGCTATTTAAAAGAAATAGGCGAATCAATGCTATCAGCTTTTGGCGAAGCTTATAATGATAGTAAAAAAGAAGCAGATTTTGCTGAATGGCTGAAAACTCAAAACCTCAAGGAAGAAAGAGAATATAAAGGTTCAAAAGTTTATAAAAACGGTAAATTAATTTTAGGAAAAAAGACGAATAATTTATCTCGTGAAGATGTTGAATTAATCGAAAAAGCTAAATTAGCTAAAGTTGGTTCTCAGGTAGGAAATAAGAAGCAAAATTATCGTTTTAGGATAATGAACAATACAGTTCTTGAAGTAAAAGAAGGTCGAGTTGAGATTAATGATTTACAAGAACATTTGTTGAGTCAGAAACATGAAATTGATTTAAACAATACTGAATCAAATCCTATTTTAGATTTAATGAAAAAACAAGGATTAAGTATTAATTCCCCAGTGTTGATTAGTCTTAACAAAAATGGAGAAATTGAAGTCAAAAAGGCTGACGTTCTTAATAAAAACGAAAATAGTAAAACTCTTGATAATTCTCAAGAAAAAAAATGGGAATCTCAAGCTGATAAAGTTTTAGCAAAAATTCAATCAAAAAATACTCTTACTACTGAAGATATTTATACTAATCAAGAATTATCTCAATCTTTAAAAGAGGCAGAATCAAAAATAATTCCAATTCCCATCTTAGAAGTTAATACTTATTCTTTAAAACAACATCTTCAAGAACAAAAACAGCCACAATTTACGGACAGTCAATTACCAGAAAAACAATCATCAAAATCTTTTTTATATAAACATGATGAATTAATAGCTAAACAATTAAAGGTAATTAGCAGCCTTCATAGTGGTAATCCGAATGGTGGTTTAAATATAGAAGGTGATAAATACGATCTAATAAAAATTGGTACTGATTACACTTTAAAAGATAAAAATAATAAAATTTTAATGAAATTTAGCTCTGACCCTTCTCTTGGTTTAGTTATTTCTGAAGCTAATTGGGGCAAAGAAAAAAGAATAGAAATATCCAATGACCTCACCGAACATATTGAGTCTAAAGGATTGCGTGGTTCTTTTGCTTCCAAGGAAGAAAAATATTCTGAACAATTGAAATTTATTAGTGATTTATCTAAAACTATCTCAGAATATACAGGTACAAAAAATGAAGAATCAGTTATTAATGGAAAAACATATCATATCTCCATGAAAAAATCTGGTGAAGTAAAAATTGATGATAAAATTAATAATCGAGGAACTTTATATATTGAAACTAAAGGTATTGTTGTGTTAAATAAACTCAATAATAATGACATAAATACCTTAAAAACCTTTAAGCAAAACCTTGAAAGGCATATCTCTGAAGCTAAAGTAATACAATCTGATTCTTCAGGTTCAACTGTCTCTACTAATCCCAAAGATATTAAAACAAATAATCCTCATATTAATCAACAATTTAATATTCCTAATCCGACTAGAAATATTACACTTGATGATAAGAAAAAGAAAAAAGATAAAGATAAAGATAAAGGAATGGAACGGTAAGGAAGTCAGAAGTCAGAAGTCAGGAGTCAGAAGTTGATATTTGGGGAAATAAACATGAATACTACTAACATTACTATTCAAAGTAGAACTAAACAATTCGCCATTAGAGTTGTCAACACTTATACACAGTTAATTAAAATAACTAACTATGACGACGCTTTAAGAGTTTTAGCAAAACAATTTTTACGTTCTGGTACTTCAATTGGAGCAAATTGCAAGGAGGCTGTTTCTGCACAATCTAAAAAAGACTTTATTAACAAATACGAAATAGCTTTAAAAGAAGCGAGAGAAACTGAATATTGGCTCGAAATAATGATAGAAACCAAAATTGTTCTTCCTGAAAAATTTAGGTTACTTTTTCAAGAGCTTGATTCAATAATTAAAATTCTAGTTTCTACAATTAAATCCCTAAAATCTAACTCTTAACTCTCTTGGTCGATTGGGGAGGACACGGGTGCGCCACCTGTGGGCGCACCGTGAGATGTCCGTTATGCGGAGTTCGACTCCGCACCCCTCGACCGCTTCTGACTCTCTTGGTCGATTGGGTATGGCGAGCCCCGCTCGCCACCCCTCGACCGCTTCTGACTTCTGACTCCTGACTTCATTAAGATGCTACTAAAATTATTAGATATTCATTCAGCTATAGCATTAAGTATTCCCCTATTAGAAAGAGGAGAAATAATTAAATGTCTAGCTCAGTGGAAAAGAGAAAAAAATCAAAATTGTTACCTCTACAATATCGGTAGTGGTTGGCAAATTATTGATAAAAAATATGAAGGTTATTTACAAAAATTAAAGACTGAAATAGATTGGACTCAAGGTTTGCTTCATCAATTAAATAAAGCGATGCAGGAGGTGATTTCTAAAAAACAAGGATTGTTTATTTTGGAGAATATTCCTTCTTATTTAAAGCAAGCTCAAGGGTTAGAAAAACAGATTCTTTTTAGCTGCATTCAAAATCTGATTTGGACAGTTAGAAATAATGGTAAAACCTTAATTGTATTTCTTGATTGTAATGAAAATTCAATTGATAGTAGTTTACAATCAATTATTCCTCAGTTTTATTATCCATTACCCAACTCAGATGAAATTATTCAGATTTTAAAAACTGGCTTGAGTGATTATATTTCGGATATTCCCTTATCCATGCTTTCTTCGGTATCGGGATTATCGCCATCAGAAATTAAAATCGGTATTTCTTTGGTTAAGAGTAATCTCAAATCCCAAGAACCAACAGCCGAATATTTAGCTGAAGAATTATTAAATTATAAAAAAACTAAATTAGCAACTTTGGGATTAGAATTTATTGTTCCTGATGTTAAGGATTTCGGAGGTTTAGACAGAATCAAACTGGCTTTAGAATCTGTTAAATTAGATTTTTCTCCTGAAGCTAAAAAGTTGGGTTTACCTTTACCCAAGGGGTGGATATTGGTTGGGCCACCAGGTACGGGGAAAACCTTTAGTGCTAAAGTTTGTGCTGCTAAATTAGGTTTTCCTCTAATCAGTATCGGTATTGATAAGGTTAAATCTGGTGGGGTAGATAAACTTAAACAACTACTTTACAGGGTGGAAGCTGCTGCTCCTGCCATCGTTTATTTTGATGAATTTGATAAGTTCTTTGCTGTGGATACTAGAGGAAGTACCGCTTCAGAGCAACAATCTGTACTTGGGGTATTGCTCACATGGTTGCAGGAAAAACAGTCTGATACTTTCGTCATCGCTTCCCTTAATAGATTAGATGCTCTGCCTCCTGAAATTACTAGGGCTGGTCGATTTGACAAGTTATTTTATTGTGGCTTTCCTCAAGCGTCGGAGAGGGTCGAAATTCTCAAAATTCACTGTTCTAGGTTCGATCGCAGATGGATTAATCCACCAATTAGTCTCGAACAGTGGCGAGTTTTGCTACAAAAAACTCAGAACTGCACCGGGGCAGAATTAAGAGCAATTGTTGAAAATGCTGCCCGTCAACTATTCCGAGAAGGTAAATCCTTACAGATTGAAGTTCATCACTTACTCGAACAACGAGCTTTAATGACTCCCTTGTATTACCGTGATATTGACCGAATTTTGGCGATCGAAAATAGGGCTAAAGCTGTCTGTGAACCTGCTTCCTCTCTTGATACCAGCAAATATGCACCCCCTGAAGTTAGTTTGTGGGGAGAAAAATCACTTAAAGTGTAGCTTTTTTGCAACGTTCAACAAAAACCGGAGTTTGATGCTCTAATAAATCGAGTAATTGCAATACTGTTAATTTGGGTTTGGTTTTTCCTTGAACTTGGATTTCTAAAACTCGAATCATCGTTTCAGGAGATAGATCGAATAAATTTGTTAAAAATGTATCTGCATTTTGTGCAGTAACTCTAAATTGATTCAAAGAAGAAGGAGGAAAATGTTTTAAATTATCTGTAACAATAACTTCTGC
The DNA here is from genome assembly GCA_964413275.1 of uncultured bacterium. GTDB lineage: Bacteria > Cyanobacteriota > Cyanobacteriia > Cyanobacteriales > JAABRE01 > JAABRE01. Next base: position 11,504 of record CAYPSO010000113.1, read on the forward strand.
TTTAGCAATCAAAGCTGCGGCTAAAACATGACGATCTCCAATGTGATTATCCATACAAGGAATCAATTTAGAAGTAACCTGAATCATCGCTTCAGGAAACGCTTGATTTAAACACGAGTACAAGTATTTGGCTTGGGGTGAAGTTAATCTCCCATCTTTGATTAAATTGCGAAAAACACCATCTAAGATTTCTTCTGTCCAATAAACTTGATAAAAACCAGCTTCAGCAGCACATAAAAGAGTATCTCGTAAATACATAGGATAGAGAACACACGAATCAAGAATAACGGGAAAAACTGTCATTATAAGTCCTTTTTACGCTCTAATTCATAAAATCCTAACTCCTGACTTGTTTCAATTAGATTGCTAAGAGCTTGTCGGCGAGAGCTATCACGTTTAGCCTTATATTCTAATAAATCTTCAACTTTAATACGTCGATGAGTTCCAATCATCGTAAAAGGAATTTCCCCTTTATCTAATAAGCTATAAAGATAGGGACGAGAAATATTAAGTAAATTGGCAGATTCTTGAGTAGAAAGATAATGTTCTTGAGGAACTAATGTAACACCTTTACCTTGCGCTAGTAAGGGGGTTACTTGTCGTAAAATTTTATAAATAGAATCCGGTAAGTAGATTTCTTCTCCGTCTAATCCGACTAGCTTAGGATGAGCTTTTTCTAAAAGAGCTTCAAGACGAAATAAATCTTGGTTCTCAAAGCTATCCTCAAATACAGGAAGATTATTTTCTTGAATTTTGTTTTTCATTTTTCCTTAATTTAATAACTAACTGTAATAAGTGTAACCTAGTTTTGATAAGAAAAAAAATGAGGGTCATTTTGACACTCAAATAAGTTAACTTTTCTATGCCGATTAATTAGCTTCGACGATTGCATGGGAGCAACCGGGAATAATTAAAGGTTCTTGGGGTTTAAGTTTTTCCCAAATTTGTTTTTTGAGTTCGTTATCGTACCCCACAAAGTAATTTTTCCAGTTATCATCTGTAGGTTGTTCATGTTCAGCCACATAACAGGTTGCCGATTTCTCCTCTTGCCCTATAATTTTTCGCTCTACCTTAAAGCTAAACAGGCATAAACAATTAAATTTGTTGTTTTTCGCTTGTGGAATAATATCGTTGGCACGGGCATGACAGTTATTGATTTCTTGAACAAATGTACTCCAGTGTGTCCCGAATGTGGCTTGATTGACACCTTTGGCGGAATACTCAAAGGGTATTTTATGCAACAATTGATTGTTTTCGTTGAGGAGCAAGATATTATAGGATTGATAAACGGAAATATCGGTATTTTCCTTATATTTTCTCTGATATTGTCCTACAATGACCTTCTGTTTTGCTACTCTGCTTTCACGGCGACTATAAGCCAATAATGGTGTTTTGGGACATACTAGCATCCGAGGATTATTGATAATTAATCCTTGTTGTTCTTCACCACTATTTTCGTAGGTGTAAGTAATCAAGTCTTTTTTTACCTGATCGAGGTCTATCCACTCTGCTTTGAGCATCTGCTCAAGAGATACAAAATAACCGCAAGTTTTCTTTGATGAACCCCTTAAGGCTTGAATTTTTGGTAGTTTTACATCTGGATCGATGTATTCATTCGATGAAAATTCATCTTGAATTTGATTTTGAGTTTGCATAACCATACCTCTTTGATTTTATCGCTTTTTTTGAGGCGTTAGCCTTATTCTGAAGTCAGAAGT
>CAYPSO010000114.1:0-12944 GCA_964413275.1 uncultured bacterium
ATTATCTGAAACTTAATTCAAGTTTGTGCTAATCATCAAAGTGCGGAATGTGGGTAATATGTTTCGGAAACTGTAATTGTGGAATTTTGATTGGGTTTTTAGATATTTTTTCCAATCACCACTTTCCAAAAGATTTTGGATTTCTTGTTCTAACTTGGTCAAAGATTCTTCTAATTTTGTTGTTGTAGCCATTGTCAACTCCTTAAAGATTTTTTGTTCTTATTAGAAATTGGCGATAGCCACAATTTAAGTAATAAGTGTCTTACGTGGTTGTGCTAGGTCGAGAAACCCGACCGCACCCCACGGGCAATAAGTAATAAATTTTTTTCTTCACTTACTACTTATTACTTATTACTTCTTACTTAAATATTGTTTTCTGCTTTGTTTTTTAGCTATAGTAGTAGCTTTAAGGCGATTCCAAGTTTTATCTTCTGGAGGAAAATTATTATGTTTAGGAAAAGGTAAAAAGATTTCAATTTGATTTAATTGTAATAATAAATGAGGAGGACAAATAAACAGACAAAATTCGGCGATCGCATCGAAGGAAGAAATGGCAATGACTCACTGCTTGGTAATTCAGATAAGATTACAGAATCTCTCAACCAGGGCATAGATAAAGTCAATTCCTCCGTTAACCATACCTTACGCGATCATGTGGAAAATCTGACCCTGATTGGTACAGCAGCTATTAATGTACAGGAAATAGTTTAAATAATACTCTGATTGGTAATAGCGGTAATAACGTCTTGAATGGACAAGGTTGGTAACGATGTTCTAACTGGTGGTGCAGGTAACGATAATTTGGTGGGTAATTTAGGTATAGATACTCTCACAGGTGGAACAGGAAGCGATCGCTTTACCTTTAATTCACCCAATCAAGGTATCGATAAAATTACCAATTTTGTTGTAATTGACGATACGATCGCTGTTTCTGCGGCTGGTTTTGCTAGTGGATTAACTGCTAATGCACCGATTACAGCAGCACAATTCCGTATCGGTACTGGTGCAACAACTGCTAGTCACAGATTTATCTATAATTCTACTAACGGCGGACTATTCTTTGATCCTGATGGCAATGGTTTAAGTTCTCAAGTACAAATTGCTACTCTCGATACTGGACTACCCATGACTAATAACGACATTTTTGTGATTGCTTAGTTAATTGAATTAGATATAATTGCGGGATCAACTTGCTACTTTATCTAGTTTATCTCTTTTTTAACCAACTCTAATGATTACGATTCATCACAAAAATATTATGGTTTTTGTCTCCTATTCTTTTATAAGTAAATTCATCTACTGACTTAATGGCCAAAAATACACCTAAACCACCTATAGGCCTTTCTTCTATGGGCAAATCAATGGTTTTTTCTTCCATAAGCTCTGTTTGATAAGGATTATAAGCTTGACCGCAATCTTCAATGATGAGAATAAGTTTTTCGGGGGTGATATTTGCTTTAATCTGCAAATCACCTTCTAAATTAGCTTCTTCATAGCCATGCATAATAATATTAGTAGCAATTTCATCCACTGCTAAACGAAGATTATAACTAGATTTTTTATCTAATTGTGCTTCCTTGGCTGCGGTAATTGTATATTTTGCGATCGCACTTAGGGAATCCAAATTTCCAGACACTGTTAAAGGTTCCATATTTTTCAGTAATAATGAATAGTTAATAATTAATCTTAATTATTATTTAATTTTTGGATACTCAAGATAGTAATATCATCATGTTGTTCTGCTTCTCCAGTAAATTTTAATACTTGATTAGAGATAGTTTGTATTAATTGATTAGCCGAAACTGGAGGTTCTTCTAATATTGATAACAGACGTTGAGCCGTAAAAAATTTACCATCAATTGCTCTAGCTTCAGGCACGCCGTCAGTATAACCAAAAAGAATATCACCATCTAGTAGTTGAGTTTGTTTAATTTTAAATTTTAGATTTGGTAACATTCCTACGGCTGGACCTGTTGATTTTAAAGTTTCTCGAATCCCTCCATTACTATTAATAATAAATAAGGGTTCATGGCCACCATTAATGTAATATAAAACACCAGTTTCTGGTTCTAAAACACCAAAAAATAAAGTGGCAAACATACCTAAATCTCCATGATTTTGAGCAATATAATCATTGGTTAATTTAACGGCATCTAAGGCATCTAAAGCTTCAAATAAATCAGTTTTTGCCCCCGGCAGAGATAAACCTTCTAAGGTGATTTGACCAGAAAAAAGGCGAATTAAACTACGAAATAAAGCCATAAAAAGTGCAGCACCTACTCCCTTATCACAGACATCGGCAATAACTAAACCTAAATAATTTTGGGGAAGTTTAAAGGTATCATAAAAATCTCCGGCAACTTGACGAGCAGGTTTAAAGAAAGCACCGATTTCCCAACCAGAAACTTGAGGAAAAGTAGCAGGTAGAAAATTCCTTTGCATATCCCTACCTTTTTCTAATTCCTGATTTAAAGCTTGGGAATATGCTTCTAACTGATTTAGATATTCAACTTCTTTATCTCTGAGGAATTTTTTCTCTAAACAAGCGCCTATTCTTGCTCTTAAGAGAACAGAATTAAATGGTTTAGGTAAATAATCTTCTGCTCCAATTTCAATACAATTAATAACATTATCAATTTCATTTAAAGCAGAAATCATAATTACTGGAATATTACGCCATTGTTCATCGGCTTTCAAATATTGTAGGGTTTGATAACCGTCCATTTCTGGCATAATTAGGTCAAGTAAAATTAAATCATAGGGAAATACTTGGACTTTTTCTAAGGCTTCTCTACCGTTAATTGCTGTGTTAACACTATACCCTTCCCTTTCGAGTAATCTAATTAATAAATCTTGATTAGTTTCGTTATCATCAACGATAAGAATATGAACTTGATTTTTAATCGTGCGATCGATTTCTGTGACTAATTCAGGTAATGGTGAATCTGTTTTAATTGTAGCTGATTTAGGAAGGGTAATATCATCAAGATTATCAATCATATTCTGCAATTGTTGGGCAGCACGATTGATTTTCAGTAAATCTGGTTGAAAATCATCAGAAAATGAATTATCTAAAAGTTTTTGACAATTACTAATTACAATGTCTAATGATGGTTTAATTTCTAAGGGAATTGATTGGAAAAGTTGATTAAAATCTAGGAAAATTTCTCGCTCTGAAGATAATAAATTATTGATTATAGTAATAATTTTTTTACCATTAAAATGGATATTTTCTAACTCAGTAATTCCTTGATTTGAGTTATCATCCTCTAATTCTTCTAATAACATTTCACTATAGCCAATAATTGCATTCATTGGGGTACGCAATTCATGGCGAAGATGGGCAAGAAGAGATTGTTTATCGTGGGTATCTAAAGACATGGATAATTTATTTTATATTAACTATTAACTATTAACTATTAACAAGGGCTTCAATTTTTCCGAGTAAACGTTGAAATTCAATAGGTTTAGTATCATAATCATCACAACCTGCCGCTAGGGCTTTTTCTTTATCTCCTGCCATAGCATGGGCTGTTAGGGCAATAATAGGAATAGATTTAGTATCAGGATTCGCTTTTAATTGTTGAGTCGCTGTCCAACCATCTATTACTGGAAGACTCATATCCATTAAAACAATATCGGGTTTTTCCGATGCTGTCATGGATACTCCTAAACCTCCGTCAATGGCAATAATTACCTCATAACCTTTACGTTTTAAACGCCGAGATAGCATATCTCTATTCATTTCATTATCTTCTACTAAAAGCACTTTGGTCATATTTTTCTCCATAATTTTTAGCTGTTAGCTGTTAGCTGTTAGCTATTAACTATTTCCTGTTTTTGCTGGTAAATTAATAGTAAATTGAGAACCTTTTCCTACTTCACTATCAACTTGAATATGGCCTCCTAACATTTCAGAAAATTTCTTAGTAATGGTTAAACCTAAACCTGTGCCACCATATTTACGAGTAGTAGAAACATCTGCTTGGGTGAAGGCTTCAAAGATTTTGCTTAGTTGTTCTTCAGTCATACCAATGCCAGTATCACTGACTTGAAAACTAATCCAATCTTGACTATTTTTAATGTAACGCTCCACTTTTAAACTGATGATACCATCATTAGTAAATTTAGCCGCATTACTCATTAAATTTAATAAATTTTGACGCAGTTTGGTTAAATCTGAATTCATTGTACCAATATTTTCAGCATATTTAGCCTCTAAGACGTTACCATTTTTTTCGACGAGGGGTTGAATTGTACAAACTACATCTTTTATCAAGGCAGAAATTTCAAAATCTTCTAAATACAAATCCATTCTGCCCGCTTCAATTTTAGAAATATCTAAAACATCATTAATTAATCCTAAAAGATGTCTGCCGGCACTTTGAATTTTTTGTAAATCCGTTACAAAGTCTTCTTCCCCTAAGTCTTCTGCATCTTCTTGTAGCATTTCACTATAACCAATAATTGCGTTTAAAGGTGTTCGCAATTCATGACTCATATTGGCAAGAAATTGACTTTTTGATTGATTTGCTTCTTCTGCCTGGTGTCTTGCTTCTTGAATTTGAGCAGTTCTTTCTGCTACTTTTTGTTCTAAATTACGATTATATTCGGCTAATTTTTTTTCCCTAGAATACACTTCATTAGCCATTGTTTCTAAAACTCTAGCTAATTGTCCTACTTCATCTGTACGTTTTGATACTTCTTGAAGTTGTTCTATTTTATATTTAACAATAGATACATCTCCTCCAGTTTTAATAGCTGAAGCAGCATTTGTAAAGGAAATAATTGGATTAGCGATTAATTTATCTGTTAATAAAATCGCACCACCAATAACTATCATAATAAAACTAATTAAAATAACAAATAATATTCTTTGATTAGCTTTAACATCTTCTAAATAAGCACTTATCGGAATTACAGTACCTAATACCCAATCACAGTCAACTTTTGCTAATTCAGAGACAGAATTTAAAGATACAAAATAACTTTCTTGACTATTGCGATCGTAAACTTGTAATCTTTTTTCAGAGGTAACATTTGCTAAAGAAATTTGATTTTCATGAATGATATTATCCGCTAATTTAAGGCTAGGATTCATAGCATTTTTTAAATGTTTTAATTGAGGTCTATCTTCACCTGCAATTTGTTGAGGTTTTTCTTCATTTAAGGCTGTGGTTGCTATTAATTGGTCTTTTGAATCAACAATAAAAACTTCGTAGGGTTTTCTCCCTTGTTGTTGTTGTTGTAAGTAACTAGAAATTTGCTTTAATTCAAAGCCTACACCAATTAAACCAACTAATTTACCATCTTTTTCAAAGGTTATATTACCATCAACTCCGGGGGTATTAGTTGAGCGATATACATATACTGTCCATGCCATTTTATTTGGTTTTTCAATAGCTTGTTGATACCAAGGTCTATTGGTGGATTTCCAGTTAGCTTCAAGAATTTGTTGAGTATCAACTAAATCTAATTGTAAGCCATCACTGAGGTAAGTTTCTGTTGTTTTAATCGCTGCTTGTTTTTCCTCATTCCATTTTCTAAAATGAACATTTAAAATTTCATTTTTATTACCTTGCATGAATACTCTTTGCGCTCCCAAATAATCTCCGTTGGGATAGGCAAATTGTACAAAACTAAAGTTAGGATTACTTTGTAATAAGGTTAGAAAAAATCTGTCACGATTACCACCATTATTAATATCTAATAAGTTTCTAGCAATGGACATTTCCACAATATCAACAGTTGTTTTCACATTACCAAAAAGCCGCTTAATTTCTTGGGAAGTTTCGGCAATTATATAATCTTCAATTTTAGAAATAAGTTGATTAGTATTATGACGAGAAGTAAATAGCCAAGGAAAATGAACCAGGGCGGTTGTAAGACCAACTGTTAATAAAATTGCTGCTAGGAGTTTAGCTTTTATACCTGATAAAACTTTAGGTTGTTTATCAATGCTATCTGACTCAATATTTGATGATAATTTGGTCAATTGTAACATAAATAGATTTTAAATTCTGCTAACTATCATCAATATAACTATAATTATAAGGCGTGGGAAAGTTAGTTTGTTAATTTTTATGAAAAAAATAATTATTGTTTCTATAATAATAACATTTATCTGTTTTATATTCTCTAATGTTGAGGCATTACCACTTTTTTCATCGAGTAATAAGTTATTATTACCAACATCTATTTCCAGCTTAAATAATCAAGCTGAGGAAGGAAAAATCTTACCAAAAAAATACAACCAAAATAATAAATTAATTGTTACAAATTTGTCCTCAGATTTAAAGCTAAGTTCTCAGAAACATGAGGATATACAAATAGTACAATCTTTACCAGAAGATTTAACAAATGCTAATCTTAATTTATTAATGCCTCCTGATATACAAAATATTTTACAACGAGGGGAATTAAGAGTAGCGATGTTAGGAGTTGATAATCCTCCTTTTTTTATGGAAGAAAATAATTCTCAAATTTGTGATGATGAACACGCACATATTAAAGTTGAAGAAAAAAATAGTATTCTCTGTGGTTTAGATGTAGAAATTGGCAAAGCGATTGCAGATGAGTTGGGAGTAAAAGTTAAATTCGATCGCTCTCAAACAAAGTTTAATGATGTCGTAAATTTAGTATTTGAACAAAAGGCAGATTTAGCTATTTCTAAATTAAGTATCAGTTTAAAAAGAGCGCAAAAAATGCGATTTTCCCAACCCTATGTCAATATGCGGGAAGGATTATTAGTTAATCGTTTACAGTTAGCTCAAAGGGAAAAAAATAGTAGCACCATAGAAGCAATTAGAAACTTAGAAGGTAAAGTAGGAGTAATTCAAGGTACTCAATATTTATTATTTGCTAAAAGTCGATTTCCTAAAGCAACAATTGTGGAATATCCTTCTTGGGAGGAGATAATTCAAGCTGTGGTTAAAGGAGAGATTTTAGCAGGTTATCGAGATGAAATGGAAGTCAAAAAAATTGTTTTAACTCAACCTAATGTAGCTTTAAAAGTTAAAACAGTTGCTCTAACAGATACTAAAGATTCTATTGCTGTAATACTTCCTTGGCAAAACCATCAGTTGTTAGAATTTGTGAACCAACTTTTATCAACTAAAGGTTTAAATTATTCAGTTAATGATTTAATTGATAAATATCCAGAAGTATTTTAATAAAATTAGTAGTCAATGATAAAAATATCTAAAATAATACCTTGGTTGCGAAATCCTTGGGTTTTAATCAGTAGCCTAGTAATTGGTGTCAGTATAGGTTTATTAGAACCAGATTTTGCGGCTTTAATTGCTCCTTTTGGACAATTATATTTATTATTATTAAAAATGTCAGTTTTACCAATTTTAGTTACGGTAATTACTATTAGTATTGGCAGATTAATTCAAAGTAGTAACATCAAGAGCTATATTAAAAGAATTTTATCCGTATTTTTTCTAACACAAATCTTAGTTAGTGTTATTGGCGTAGTAATAACTTTTATTTGGAAACCGGGGAAAAATCTCAATCAAGAAACTCTAACTAATCTTGGTGTTTTAGTTAATAAATCTGGCATTGATTTAGAGATTTCTATTAATGGCCCTTTACCTCCACCAGAAGCAACTTTGGGTTTAGATAGTTTTTTGTTTAATCTAATTCCTGATAATATTTTTACCGCTTTAAGTGAAGGAGAAACTTTAAAAGTTCTCTTTTTCTCGATTATTTTTGGACTTGCTTTGGGAGTACAAGGAAAACAAGTAAAAAATGAAGCAATTTTTGATATTTTTGAAAGTATTTATCAAGCATTTAATAAATTAATTAATTGGTTAACTTTATTATTACCATTTGGGATGTGCAGTTTATTAGCTTTCCAAATTTCCCAAACGGGTTTAGATGTTTTATTTGCCATGATTAATTTTGTCTTAACCGGTTTGGCAACTTTTATGTTTATTTATGTTGTTTTTACTATTATTATTTGGCAACGTTCAAAAACCTCTTTATTTCAAGTATTTTTTGCAGCAAAAGAACCGACAATTTTAGCTTTAGCTACTAGCAATGCCTTTGTTTGTTTGCCTTCTGCTATTAATTCTTTAACAGAATGTTTAAAATTTAATCGTCAAACTACAGATTTAATTTTTCCTTTAACTATTACTATTGGGCGTTTTGGACAAATTGTTTATTTTTCTTTAGCTAGTTTATTTGTGGTGCAATTATATCAAACAGATTTAAGTTGGGGAGGGTTAATTATAATTATTATGGGTTCAATTTTAGCAGGAATGGCTAGTTCTGGAGCGACGGGAATTGTCACTTTAGCAACTTTGAGCATAGTTTTACAACCCCTTGGATTGCCTTTAGAAGCGGTTTTAGTTTTATTAATTGCGATCGATCCTATGATGGATCCTTTACGCACTCTTTGCAATGTTCACACAGGCATTGTCGCTACTGCCATGATTGCTGATTTGGAATCTAATAATTAAAATGTATAAATAATTTTATTGAAGCATTACAAGTAATAATAAATATCTAATCTAGCAAGTTTAAAGATTGTTCTAAATGCTTAATTAAGGTTTGCTTAGGTAGGGCAGTTTTTAAATGTTCCCAAGGTAATATTTGTGCTGTATTCCAGTTACTATGAACGTAATAATTTAAGTCGGGAATTTTACCTTTTAATTGTTTAAAAGCTCGTTTATAACTACCTACCGAGTCACCATATTCTCTAGTTAATTCGAGTAATTGAGATAAACGGCGATCACCCCTAGAAATTAAAGCTTGTATTACTGACCAATTATAGCTTTCAGGACGAAAATCTATGCCCTGCGATCGCAATTTTTTCTGTAATAATTTTAATCTTTTTTCTGCTTCTTTATTAACACCAAACCACTGAAAAGGAGTATGAGATTTTGGCACAAAGGTACTACAACCTAAAGTTAATCTCAATCCGGGGGCAGCTTTTTTGACGGCTAACATCATTTCTACTGTGGCTTCAATATCTGTTAATTCTTCTTCTGGTATTCCCACCATGCCATAAAATTTAATTGCTTTTAAACCACCAGCTTTAGCATTAATAGCAGCTTGGATAATTTCTTCATTAGTTAATTTTTTATTAACTATTTTTCTTATTTTTTCCGAACCACTTTCCACTGCAATAGTAATAGATTTAGTATCTCTTTTTTGTAAAATACTAGCTAATTTCTCTGTAACAGTATTAGTTCTAACTGAGGCAATACTTAAACGAATATGGTCGTACTCTGACTTACTTAAATAATCTAATAAACTTTCAAATTCTGGATGTTGAGTGACGGATGCACCTAATAAACCTAATCTATTTGTTACTTTTAAACCTCGTTCAATGGCAGGAATTAAACTATCATTTAAACTAGCATTTCTAAAGGGCAAAGTTAGATAACTTGCCAAACAAAAACGACACATTTCTGGACAACTTCTTACCACTTCTACCATATAAATATTTTCCCAAGCAGCTTTTTGGGTAACTACTGTAGAAGCAGATAACACATTACCTTTATAAGTCTGTTTTTCTATATAACTGGGAATAGAATTATTAATCGGTTCAATGGATTTAATAACACCATCTGGACTATCATAAGTTACTTCATATAAACTAGGGATATAAACTCCCGGAATCTGGGTTAAATGAGATAATTTAGTTTTTCTGTCTGTATTTCTTACTTGTTGATAACCATTAATAAAATTATCTAATAAATCTTCCCCATCTCCTAATAAAATTACATCAAAAAAATCAGCAAAAGGTTCAGGATTAGCTGTTAAAACGGGGCCACCTCCAAAGACTAAAGGATGGCTATTATCTCTTTTTTCACTATGTAAAGGCATATCTAAAAATTCCAGTAAATTAAATATATTAATATAATCCAATTCCCAAGACATAGAAAAACCTAAAAGCTCAGGTTGTGATGGTAAATTTTCGTGAATATCAGTAAATAAACGACGCACATCAATATCACTACGCATCGCTAAAGTTGCCCACACAATCTGATAACCTAAGCTCGTAATTCCTACAGAATATTCATTAGGAAATGCAAAAATTATAGGAATAGCATTATTATCTATAGAAGCAGGAGTGAAAAGGAGTTTTTCTTGTTCAAATACTGTCATTAAATTTGTTTTAAGAAATAATATTTAATTTATACTTTCTTTTTTATTTTCTAAAAAAATAGACCACATTAAACCAAATGTTCCCCCAACTAAACCAATTAAAAACCATCGTCCAAAATTATGTCCTTTACTAACAGCAACAGTAGTAGCAATAATACCGATTAAACAATGTAAACTACCTAGTAAATAAACTGTTGAATCAAAAGATGGTGGTAAATTCATGAAAGCAAATTGAGGACAATATAAATTTATTTTAACCTATTTTTATTTTCTATTTCAGACATATAATTTTAACTTTTAATCCCTCTTTAAAATAAATAGTGTAGGGGTTGAATATATTCAACCCCTACTTGGTTAAAGTCGAAAGACAACGATTAATAAAATACAATTTTTTCAGAACCACAAATAAATTAGTAGGGTGGGCAAATATTTTTAGATTTTGTGTAACGATAATTATAATTAATAATTTACCCACCTTACACCTAAAATTTTTTCAGCAAATCGCCATTAAAAATTAGGCATTTTGTCCTTTATACATTTCCCGTAATACTAAACCTGGATCTACATATTTACCTGCATATTTTAAACCCCAATGTAAATGAGGCCCAGTAGTTCTTCCACTCATCCCAACTCTGCCTATTTTAGCCCCAGCAGGTATTTCTTCTCCTAACCAAAGTTGTATGCCTCCTTCAGTATCATTGAGATAACGGCTATTACCAGATATTTTCACATTACCTTTAAGATGACAGTAAATATGTAACCAATCTCCTGATTTAACCTGAATCGAAGTACCACAAGCTGTATTATCAGATAATTCTACCACTGTGCCTGTCCACCAATTACGAACATAACTGCCCACAGGGGCAACTATATCTAAACCTTTATGAAATTCCTTAGAAGTTCCACCAGTGGGAGAAACCCGATAACCAAAAGGAGAACTATAGCTACGGAAATTTTCCACAGGAAATGAAGCGTGTTGCCAATTATTACTGCTGATTTCAAGGGATTCAGCTGGAAGATCGAAAGCTTGTACTTTTTGTGGTTGAAGTAGGTTTAATCCACAAGTAATTAATAAACCAAGTAAAATAAAAATAAGAAATTGAAACCAATTTTGCTTTTTTATATTAGATAATGACAGTTTTAACATAATTACACTCCTGTTTTTTGGATATATTTTTACTGTCTAAAATGGAAATAAGTCTAAATTATAAATTAAGGTGGGCATTACCCACCTCCAAAATTATACTGTTGTTAGGGAAGCTGTTGCTTCCGAGTCTGAATTAGCTTGAAATTCCCCTGTTGCTATATATTCTAATCTCAACTTTAACCAAGTAATAAATTGCTTATTTGTCGAAATAATTGCTGCGCAAGGTTGAGGGCATTTAGCTTTTACAGATTTTAATTCAGGAGATTCGATGAAAGCAGGTTGCTTGACTAACCAAAAATCAATTTCTTGATTTCTTTCCTGATAATTTCTGATTCTTTCTTGAAAAACTTCTTCTAATGGTTCTTCTTCTATGAGGAATTTTTGACTTGCTAAAGCGTAGTAATAGGTTGTCATAATTAAATTTCAGTGATTATGTGTGAGTTAATATGGTTGGAACTAGAAAGCCTATAATCATTTTACAGCTTACCGTGCATGGCAAGTTTCATTTCTTTAACTGCTCTTTCCATACCGACTAAAACCGCACGACTAACAATAGTATGTCCAATATTAAATTCTTCCATGCCCGGAATACAAGCTACTGGATAGACATTCCAATAGGTTAAGCCATGGCCAGCATTAACCTTTAAGCCAAGAGAAATAGCATACTCCGTACCTTGACTTAACATCTTTAATTCCTGTTCCCGAAGGCTTGAATTATGGGCTTCGGCATATTTTCCAGTATGTAGTTCGATTAATAAAGCTTTACTTTTAGCTGAGGCTTCAATTTGTGCAGATTCGGCATCAATAAATAAACTCACGGGAATATCAGCACTTTGTAATTTATCCACTACGGCGGTAATGCGCTCTAAACTGCCAACAATATCTAAACCTCCTTCTGTGGTAACTTCTTCCCGTTTTTCTGGTACTAGGGTTACATAATCTGGTTTAACTTCTAAGGCGATTTTCACCATTTCTTCTGTGGCGGCCATTTCTAAATTTAATTGAGTACGTACCGTTTCTCTTAAAATCCGTACATCTCGATCTTGAATATGACGGCGATCTTCCCTAAGATGAGTGGTAATACCGTCTGCTCCTCCTAATTCTGCTAAAACTGCTGCTGCTACTGGTTCTGGCTCTACGGTACGTCTGGCTTGTCTGATGGTTGCAACGTGATCTATGTTAATTGATAATTTAGGAAAACCTGTCATAGTCATTTCAGAAATTAGAAAACTTTATTAATAATGGTAATTGCCAAAGTCCTAGTTTACAGTATTTAGAAGCAAAACCAACGAAAAAATAAGATTTATGTTGAGTTTTATTACCGTAATCTTAAAAGAGATAGTTATGATGATGATATAATCAGGACGATGAGTCTCATTTATTAATAAAAGGATTGTATCATCTTGCAAATAAGACAACTTTCGTTATTTCCTGAACTAGAAACAAAAAAGAAAAAACAAGCTAAATTAGGCAGATATGAACGTCTTCAACGTGAACTTGAAAATACTCAAGATGATTGTTATAAAATTTTTATAGAAATTGAAGAAAAACCCGAAACATATAATTTTGTTGATATTTTTAGTGGTGCTGGTGGAATGTCTCTAGGTTTTTCACAAGCAGGTCTTACAGCCATTTTCGATCAAGTGTGCCACGGAAAAGCTATCGAAAAGGCTCAAAG
>CAYPSO010000115.1:0-12895 GCA_964413275.1 uncultured bacterium
AATAATAGGAGACTTAATTACTTCCAAAGTATTAGGCTTATAATTATTTTCAATAGCAGGAACTACGTGCTGAGGAGTAATACCAATACGAACGTGAACTAGACCAATTTTCCAGCGACGATCAGCATATTTTTCATCCCAATTATCTATACCAGTAAACATTTCATGAAACCATTCAATAAAGGTTTCGCGTAAGCGGTGAATCCTTCCTTCTGTCTCATTTAAAATAGCATTCATTTCTTCATCTTTACCTAGATAACTATAGAAATGATTTGCCATTTCTGGGGCAATTATTTTAGCCCAATCTGCATTAGATTGAAGAATAGATTTGTCCTCATCAGAGAATTCAATTCTTCTTTCCATTTTATATAACATTTCTAAAGGATTGATAGCCATATTTCGATCCCTCGTAAAACCTAATTAGAATTATCTCTTAAAAAATAAGATAAAATCATCGGTAATATTACTGATATTGGAAAAAATAAATATTTAAACATATATCTTTACAAAAATATATATATAGTTAAATAACTTGATATTTTGATTTTGAAGTTTAGATTAAATAGCTTTTTTTATAGGAGTTTAGGCAAGGATGAGCGAGTATTATTAAATTATCAACTCTAAATATTTAAACTTCTAAAGTTCTATAATTAATATTTTTTTGCAATTAATCAAGATAAATACCTAAGCCAAAAAGCTGAACCAAATAATGATTCGGAAAATATTTTTTCTCGATAAATTAGGGAAAAAATTCTAACAGTTGACGATAAATGCGTGAATATATGAGAGAATACCGATGGTATGTAAGAAAGAGTTAAAAATGAACCTATCAGGAATCCTCATTCAATCGCAATCTAATCATTTAGGAATTGGTAAATTAGTAGAAATTATTGAAGAACAAGAAGCAGTGGTAGAATATTTTATTTCTGTTGGTAATCGCCTCAAGCAAACCATGCCAGTTGCCGATCTCAAAAGAGTTGCTCTTCCTCGTCAAACTCGTTGCTATCTATGGTTAGAAAATGAGCAAATTTGGCAAGTTGGTAGGATTTTTGAACGAGATAAAGAAAATAAATCCTATCAGGTTGATATTCCTAATGGCCAATCCGTTGTTGCTCCTGAAACTGATGTTTATGTGCGTTGTAATTTACCCATAGATGACCCCATTGATATATTAGCCATGAAAGGGCAAGAAACTCCTTATTTTTACGAGCAAAGATCGCCGTTTATTCGTTCTTTAGTGAAGCAAAGGGCAGTAAGTCATGGTATAACAGGATTAGTCTCGGCAAATATTGAACTGTATCCCCATCAAGTTGAAATAGCAAAGCAAGTTTTAGAAGATCCGATTCAACGTTATTTATTGGCAGATGAAGTCGGCTTAGGCAAAACCATTGAAGCAGGAATTATTTTACGTCAATTTTTATTAGATCAACCTGAAGGAAATGCCTTAGTTATTGTACCGAGTTATCTCTTAAATCAATGGCAAGAAGAATTAGAAGAAAAGTTTTATCTTGGCGACTTTAAAAATAGAGTTCAATTACTCGCAATTGATGATTGGCGTAATATTTCACCTAATGCTTTGGTGGATTTAGTAATTATTGATGAAGCCCAGAATTTAGCAGAAATGGTGTCTGATTCTGATACAAATCCCTGTTTTGAAACCATTAAATCTATTGCTCATAAATGTGATCGCCTCATCTTATTATGTGCAACTCAAATTTTAAATCAAGATAAGAATTTATTAATAATGTTACATTTTTTGGACAAAAATAATTATGTTCTGGAAGATTTAAAAAGTTTCCAAGAAAAATTATCTCACGAACAAACAATAAGTCAACTTTTATTTGATTTTGATGAAAATGCTAAAATTACTATTCTCAAAAAACAAATTAAAAAATTAAAAGAACTATTTCCAGAAGATACTTATTTATTAGAGCAAATAGACAATTTAGAAACTATTCTTAAAACTAAAAATGCTGACACAGAAAAAGAACAATTAATTAAACTTATTAAAAATTATCTTAGTCAAACCCATAAACTATATCCCAGAATTTTAAAAACTCGTCGTGACACAGTGGAAGACGTAATTTTTGAAAGAAATTTAAAACCACAAATAGAATATGATTTAGACGAGCGATCCTTCGATCTTAAAGATTTATTAGAAAAATGGCGTACTACTGCTCCTAAAAAAAGAGAATATCAACAAATTTTCTTACTGTTATTTGAGGCTAGTAGTAGTTGGCTAGGTATTTTAAAACAATTAATCGAAATTAGATTAAACTCCCTTGACAAAAAAGAACAGAAAAAAGCAGAGAAAGAATGGGGTAAAAATAATTTAGAAATTCTTACTAAGACTACCATATTTGCTGGAGAATCAGAAATATTAAATGAGATTTTAAATTTAATTAATACAGATTCAGAAGATGGTGATAAATTAGAATTATTAAATTTGATTTTGCTATATCATTTATCAGATATTTTAGAATTACAAGGATATAGAAGTAAACCAGAACGATTATTGGAATTAATTAAGCAAAGAATTAAAAGACCTTTTAGTAGTGATAAATTTCCTAAATTAGTGATATTTACTAGCTTTTATCAAACTGGTTTAGAGTTAGTAAAATATTTAACCAATAATTTTGGTAAAGTTGCTGTTAGTCAGCATTTAACAGGAGATTCGAGAGACGAAACAGCCGCTAATTTACAAAGATTTAAAATCGATCCTCATTGTTTTTTATTAATTTTAGATAAAACTGGAACACAAGGGCTTAATCTCCAATTTACTGATGGGGTAATTCATTTTGATTTACCTTGGTGTCCTAATGATTTAGAACAAAGATTAGGGAGATTAGATAGAGTTGGTAGTAAAATCAATTTAAAATCTTGGCTTTTAGTTGGTTTAGAAGATAGTCCTCAAGAAGCACTTTTTTCTTTATTACAAGATGGTTGGCAGATTTTTAATCAATCTATTGCACCTTTACATTCCTACACAGAAAACAAGATTGATTCATTACAAAAAACATTATTTGAATCTAATTTATATGGCGACGAACAAGATAAATTACAAAAATTAATTCAGGAAATAGGTCAAGAAATAGAACAGGAAAAAATCAAAATTAACGAACAAAATATTTTAAATGTAGTCAATATCAATGAAGATACTGCCCATCAATATTTTAGTGAATTAGAAAACTATGATAGTAATCATAAAAAAATCAAAAAAGCAGTGGGAGGAGTTCTTTGTGATGCCTTACAATTCAGAGCAAATACTGATGTAAATCGAGACGAAGTATATCAATATTCCTATAAAATATCAGGAAGACATCAAACTTTAGTTCCTTTAGATCAACTTGAAAATTATTTCGTGCCAATCCTAAATCAATCAGGAACATATAATCGAAGAATTGCCAATCAAAATAAAGGAATTAAACTATACAGAATTGGTGAAAAATTAATAGATACTCTAGCTAAATATGTAAGTTGGGATGATAGAGGTCAAGCCTTTGCTTTGTGGAGATATAATGAAAATTGGGAAGAAATAAATAACAATCATTGGTTAGGTTTTCGTTTTGATTATATTATTGAAACTGATTTAACCCAAGTTCAAGAATTAGTAAATAAAACAAAATCTATATCACTAAACTTTGAAGCAATTAAAAGACAAGCAGATGGTTTATTTTTACCTCATTGTCAAAGTATTTTTCTAGATATTAATTATCAAAAAGTTGAGGATGAGAAACTTTTAGAAATTTTGCAAATTCCCTATAAAGGGAAAGCAGGAGATTTTAACTTAGCTAAAAATCGTTTACCAATTTTAGATAGATTTATTGAGCCAGAACAATGGCCAATATTATGTAAACAAGCAAGAGAGAAATCTGAAGATGTATTACGCCAAAATCCTGAGTTTATAAAATTATGCGAACAGTCAATTAAGCTCACCCAAATCAAATTGGCAACTAGAATTAATTACCTAAAATTAAGGGAACAAAATCTACAAAATATTAAAGAATTAAAATTAGAAA
The DNA here is from genome assembly GCA_964413275.1 of uncultured bacterium. Classification (GTDB taxonomy): domain Bacteria; phylum Cyanobacteriota; class Cyanobacteriia; order Cyanobacteriales; family JAABRE01; genus JAABRE01. The sequence goes on from CAYPSO010000115.1 coordinate 4,020, forward strand.
ATGATTTAAAGGATGCTTTAATTGCTGGAATAAAAAACCCAAAAATTTATCTTGATTCCGTAGGTTTCATCATTATTTCAGGAGAAAAACCAGATATGTAGCAATTAGCGATTAGCGGTTAGCGATTAGCAATTAGCAATTAGCGATTAGCGGTTAGCGATTAGCGATTAGCGATTAGCGATTAGCGATTAGCGATTAGCGATTAGCGATTAGCAATTAGCGATTAGCAATTAGCAATTAGCCGAATACTAACTAGTAACTACTAACTTGTTGAATTTTCCTATGAATGTTAGTTAAATTGACCACAAAGCTTTAAAAGAATCCCTTTATAATATGCTAATCACACCTTTAAAAAGAGTCATACACAATTTGAAATCAGAAAAATCCCAATTTTCATGGGTTAAACAATATACCCACAGCCAGGTTAATCGTTGGTTTAAATGGTTATCCCCCGGATTACTTGTAAAACGTTGGTTATTTATTAGTGTTACGGGTGTGTTGCTAACTTGTCTAGGTTTAGCTATTTGGACTAAATTAACACCAATTTCTCGTTTAATAGTTTTTATTTCTCATGTGTTAGGGTGGATTGCCAATATTTTACCTAGCTTTATTTCTGGCCCTTTAATTGTGTTTTTGGGTTTATTTTTAGTATTTTGGGGACAAACTCGCACTTTTACTTCTATTACTGAAGCCTTAAAACCAAATAATGATGAAGAATTAGTAGATTTATTGTTAAACCATCGTAAATTAAACAAAGGGCCAAAAATTGTCACTATTGGCGGTGGTACTGGTTTATCTACCTTGTTAAGGGGTTTAAAGCGTTATAGTGCTAATATCACAGCCATTGTAACTGTAGCTGATGATGGTGGTTCTTCTGGTCGTTTGCGTCGAGAAATTGGGGTTTTACCTCCGGGGGATATTAGAAATTGTGTTGCTGCTTTGGCTGATGAAGAAAAGTTATTGACTGAGTTATTTCAATATCGCTTTACCGCAGGTGATGGCTTAAATGGTCATAGTTTTGGTAATTTATTCTTAACAGCAATGAGTGAAATTACCGGAGATTTAGAACGAGCCATCGCAGCTAGTTCTAAAGTTTTAGCCGTTAGAGGTAGAGTTTTGCCAGCCACTTTAACTGATGTACGCTTATGGGCAAAATTAGAAGACGGCAGAGTTATTCAAGGAGAATCCCATATTAGCCAAGCAAAGGGAAAAATAATTGATATTGGCTGTCATCCCCAAAATCCGCCAGGTTTACCCGCAGCTATTAAAGCTATTTTAGAAGCAGATTATATTATTATTGGCCCCGGCAGTCTTTATACCAGTGTAATTCCTAATTTATTAGTACCAGAAATACGAGAAGCGATCGCAAAAACTAGAATACCTCGTATTTATATTTGTAATATTATGACTCAACCCGGAGAAACTGACGGTTATAGTGTTTCTGATCATATCAAAGCCATTGATAGAGTTTGCGGTAAACGTCTATTTGATGCTGTAGTTTGCCATAAACGTATGCCTTCTGCTCAAGCCTTAACTCGTTACGCAAAAGAATATGCTTATCCTGTATTTTTAGATCGAGAAGATGTAGCAAAATTAGGCCGGCGAGTTATCTTAGGTAATATTATGGATGAAGATGAGAGTGGTTATGTACGTCACGAACCAAGTCGTTTAGCTGGAGTATTATTACGGTGGTATGGTCGTAGTCGTGGTCTTAAATTTCCGGGTTTTGAGGAATGATCGAAAATTTATCTGATGCTCAAGTAGTTTTTTTACCTAATTCCCAAGCAACCTATGATTTAGGAGTTACTTTAGGCAAAAGTTTAGCAGCAGGCACTGTAATTTTGTTAGAGGGAGATTTAGGAGCGGGAAAAACTACCTTAGTTCAAGGTATTGCTAAGGGTTTAGGAATTGAAGAATCTATTGTTAGTCCGACTTTTACTCTTATTAATGAATATTTTCAAGGGCGTTTACCCTTATATCATTTAGATTTATATCGCCTCAATGCTCAAGAAGTGGAGCAGATGTATTTAGAAAGCTATTGGTACGGAGAAGAAACTCCACTGGGTATTACTGCTATTGAATGGCCAGAGCGTTTGACTTATAAACCTGAGAATTATCTAGAAATAAAATTAATTCATCTGAATAATGGCCGTCAAGTTACTATTAGAGCGATTAGGGGTTAGCCATTATATTTTTTATTATTTATTAATTATTATTAAGCTAAATCAATTATTGATAATACGCTATTAAACCGATTACTTATTGCAAAAAATAGATAAAACTATTAATTGTTACAGTTAAAGGAAAGAAATTAAAAATGATTTTAGCAACTATTATTCAAGAAGCTTTTCAAACAGGCCGAGTTTCTGCCACATTAGAGAAAAAGATTGATGAGCTAATGTGGTCAACAGAATTAGATCGAGAAGATTGTCAAGCAGTGCAAGATTTAGTAGATTCTTTAGAAAAAGGTATTATTATCATAGAATAAAAAACAAATTTGCCAATTACTTGAAAAATGCTTTAAGTCATTTAGTAAATAATCTTTGTTTTGAGGAAAGTATTGCTTGAACTCAATAACTGTAAACTAAGTTATCACCCATTTAAACCACTTATTAATCCAGTAGGGTGCGTCAGAACCAAAATCTTATACAAAAACAATATCTGCCGACTTTGATGTAGCCTACAATATAGCTTTTAAATGTGTAACAGCTTATCAGATACTTAATTATGCAAAATAACAAAAAAAACTCTCTAAAACTTATTTTTAAAAAGATATTATTTTCGATACTGATTATTTTATTTTTGTCAATATCCGGATTATTTTATATTTACAATCTTGAACCTCAATGGTTACAAGTCAATAAAATTAATGTCACTTTGCCCCATTTAGATAAAGAATTTCAAGGCTTAAAACTTGTACAAATCACTGATATTCATATTAGTGAATGGATGAGCGAAAAATACTTCGATAAAATTATTAATTTAGTCAATCAACAAAAACCAGATTTTATTTTAATAACAGGTGACTTTTTTACTAAGAATCCTCAACCATTTACCCAATTATCTATTGAAGAATTAAGTAAATTAAAACCCAAAGAAAAAACTTTAGGAGTTTTAGGCAATCACGATCATTGGGGAAACATTACCTTAGTAAGACAAATTATTAATAAAAGCGGCATAACTGAACTCAAAAATCAGGTTTATACTTTTGAAAAAAACGGAGCAAAATTATATATTGCTGGCCTTGATGATTGGTGGGTAAAAGAAGCTAGATTAGACCTAGTTTTGCAAGAATTACCAACAGATGGAACAGCTATTTTATTAATTCATGAACCAGATTTTGCGGATATTGCTGCGGCAACAAATCGCTTTGATTTAGAGTTATCTGGACATTCCCACGGAGGTCAAGTCAGCATACCATTGAAAGGTGCGCCAGTGTTACCGCTCTATGGCAAAAAATATCCTTCAGGAATGTATAAAATAGGAGAAATGTTGCATTATACCAACAGAGGAGTAGGAGTCGTTAAACCCTATGTTCGATTTAATTGTCGGCCAGAAATTACGGTTTTTACCTTGTCTTAAATTTCTTGAAACAGGCCAAAGTGCCTGTTATAAATAAGTTTAAATTTCGTAATCTACCGCAAGAATATCAGCTAAAATTGGTTTAATTAGATTTTGGACAACTTCTTGGTGAATTGGATGAGGCATATAAGCATCAAGGGCAGCCTTATTCTCAAATTTTACTACTAAACCATGTTGAAAACCTTGACTACGTTCAGAGAAATTTTCACCGCAGGATAAATCAATTATCCCCGGAATTTTACCTTTTAAAGCTTTCAGATGTGCCATAACTTCTGATATTTTTTCTGTCGAAGTTTCTGGTTTCCATTTAAACAAAACGAGATGTTCAATCATTATATTTCTATTAACAAACTAAAAAAACATTATAATCAGTTTATAATAGATAAAATTAATTAAACTTTAATTAATAATTAAATTATGAATTACGAAATATGTTATAAACCTGCATTTGCGGCCATATTTGTTACTTTATCTCCCGGAGAAACTATTACTGCTGAAGCAGGAGCGATGGCAAGTATGGACGGTAAAATTACGATGAAAACAGAGTTTTCTGGCGGTTTTTTTCAAGCAATCTTAAGGAAAATCTTTGGAGGAGAATCATTATTTGTTAATACTTTTACTAATCAGACAAATCGACCTTTAAATTTAGTTCTTACTCAATCTTTAATTGGCGATATTGAAGCTCTGGACTTATCAGGATTGAAAATTTGCTTTCAACCCGGAGCTTATATTGCTCATACTAAAGGGGTGAAAATGGGGGTAAAATGGGCAGGATTTGCTAGTTGGTTAGCTGGAGAAGGTTTATTCAAATTAGAACTCAGTGGTAATGGTAAAGTATTTTTTGGGGCTTATGGAGGATTAATTAAAAAAACTATTACTGATGAATTTATTGTAGATAATAGTCACTTAGTTGGTTATGAATCGAGAATTAAAATGAATATAAGGTTGAGTGGTGGTTTAATAAGTTCAATTACTTCTGGAGAGGGGTTAGTAAATAAATTATCGGGTAAAGGTATTATTTATCTTCAATCTCGTAGTGTTGGTAATTTAGTAGGTTTTTTACGTACTAAATTTCGTTAAAATATTGGTTTTAGAGGGTCAATATTTCATCAGCTAAGATATATTTGAATTGGATATAATTCTATCATAAAATAAAGGTTTAAATTTCTTATTCTGAATCCTGAATACTCAATACTGACTACTCTCTCAACCACTAACTTAAATGCGTGACAGCTTAAAATTATGCTAAAACAGACATAGATAATTATGGACTAATATATGTTCAACAAAAATACAATTTTTCTGATCCTTTTAATCTTTGTACCAATTTCTATTGCCGCACATTTTTTAGATTGGGGAGAGTCAATAGTTTTTATTACCGCAGGTTTAGGGATTGTACCTTTAGCCGCTTTTATGGGAGAAGCAACTGAAGAAATCGCTGTAGTAGTAGGGCCTAATTTGGGCGGTTTATTAAATGCAACTTTTGGCAATGCCACTGAACTAATTCTGGCTTTTATTGCTTTAAAAGGAGGCTTAATTGACGTAGTAAAAGCTACTATTACTGGCTCAATTATTAGTAATTTACTATTAGTAATGGGCTTCTCTATGTTACTCGGTGGTTTACGTTATCAAGAGCAAAATTTTCAATCCACCGCAGCCCGTTTAAATGCTTCTGCTATGAATTTAGCAGTAATTGCTATATTAATTCCCACTGCGGTGGAATACACTTCTACAGGTATTGAGGGCATAACTCTACAAAATCTTTCCGTAGCAGTGGCAATTGTTTTAGTTCTTGTTTATGCTTTAACCTTATTATTTTCTATGAAAACTCACTCCTATCTTTATGATGTTGGGGTAGCAGAATTAGAAAATGAAGACGAAGAAGAAACAGAAATTAAAAAGCCTAATCTCTGGCTTTGGGTAACAATTTTATTAGTAGTTACTTTAGTTGTAGCAATTGAATCAGAATTATTAGTAGATTCATTGGAAGTTGCCACTTCACAATTAGGTTTAACTTCTTTATTTACAGGTGTAATATTATTACCCATAATTGGTAATGCAGCAGAGCACGCTACCGCAGTTACAGTAGCAATGAAAAATAAAATGGATTTATCTGTATCTGTGGCTATGGGTTCGAGTTTACAAATAGCTTTATTTGTTGCACCGGTACTCGTTATTTCCGGTTGGATTATTGGCCAGCCAATGGATTTAAACTTTAATCCTTTTGAATTAGTGGCTGTAGCTGTAGCTGTATTAATTGCAAATTCTATAAGTTCTGATGGTAATTCTAATTGGTTAGAAGGGGGATTGTTGTTAGCAACTTATGCAATTTTAAGTTTAGCTTTCTTCTTTCATCCTGTTTTAGTTTAAACTCAATTTGGTGGGTTTTACTCACCAAATAAAATAAGTAAAATTTAGTTATTTTCTTACTAAATAAAAAATGTAATGAAAAAGATTCAGGTTGTTATTGCTTCATGTTTAGGTTTAATTGGATTATCAGGAATAATACTTTTAGGAAGTCATGTTATCATCAATCAAAAAAATCAAGAATTTGTTAATAAATCAAGTGAATTTTTGAGCCAGTTTCCAGTAAACAAATCTAATCAATCTTCTGATGATTTAGATTTATTATTGGTTAAAGTTGGTTTAAAACCAGTAAATATCAATCCTCAACAATACGAGCAAAAATCAACACCAGAGATTGAAAATTTACTGACTTCAATTAATTCTTTTTTACAAACTATACTGAGACAAAAGACAAATAAATATCAACCTATCACTAAAGATTTACAACAGTTTTTAGATAAAAATCAAATTCCAATTATAGAAATTCAAGATTATATTCTGATTTCAGAAAAACCCACTTGGAATTATAATTTACAGGAAATGTTTAACAACCCTTTAAATTATCAATTGCCTCATCTGGTGGGGATTTTGAATTTACAAAAAATCTTCATGTTAAAAATTTTGTCTGATTACCATCAAGGTAATATGCCAGAAGTTAATCAAACCTTAGAAGTTTCCTTAAAAATTAATCAATCTATACAATCTCAACCTGATTTAATTAGTCAACTTGTTTCTTTGATAGTCACAGAATATCAACTCGGAATATTACGTCAAATTAAAGATTTAGCTCCTCAATGGGAAACAAAATTAATTAATTATTCTTACAATTACCAAGAAGGTATTTTAAATGCTATTAAGATCGAATCTTTAATGATTGGAAGTCCTTTCTATTTAGGAGAAGAGTCTTCTAATATAATATTTAATTTATTTGAAAAACCCTATTGGCAAATCATGGCTCAAGATACTGCTCAGAGAATGAAAAATAGCTTTACTGAATTACAAAATCAAGATATTTGTTCAGCTAATCTAACAGAATTAGAAACACAATTACAAGACTTTCCTTGGTGGAATATACACGCTGATATTGCTACACCAAATTTTAGTAAACAATGGTTAAGAGGAGGAACAGTTATGTTAGATTTAGAATTAACTCAAAAAATATTACAAACAGAAGTTATTAAACAGAAAACAGGTCAATATCCTGACAGTTTACCTAACTTAAATTCTCAAATTTGTCCAGAACAAAAATGGCAATATCAAAAAACAAATAATCAAGTTACTCTTAATTTTAGTCAAGAATTACCTTGGCAAAACCAAGAGGAAAATCAAGGTAACATTATGATTCTTCCTTTAACATTTACTTTTAATAATTAATCATTATGAATATAGAATTATTACACCAACCAGATAGCAGTATTGCCCATATAACTCTCAATCCGGGAGAAGAATTAATTGCTGAGGCTGGCTCAATGGTTGCCATGAGCGAGCATATTAACACCAGCACCACCCTCAGACAAGGTAAAGGTGGTGGAATTATGGGAGGGCTGAAACGGATGCTGACAGGAGAATCATTATTTTTAAGCGTTTTTCGCTCTCCTGTTGCTAATGGTGAAGTATTTTTAGCTCCTAAATTAATGGGGGATTTAATAGTATATGAAATGACAGGCAATGAGTTAGTTGTTCAAGCCACTTCTTACCTTGCTTCTGCCAATGGAGTTGATTTAGATTTGGGTTTTACTGGGTTTAAATCTCTGTTTTCTGGAGAGTCAATTTTTTGGTTAAGTTTGACAGGTTATGGCTCAGTTTTATTAACATCTTTTGGAGGAATTTATGAAATAAATATTGAAGATGAATATATTATTGATACGGGGCATATTGTTGCCTTTGAAAAAACTTTAGACTATAGTATAACAAAGCCTCCGGGTTCAAGTTGGTTAGGCGCATTTTTAGGTGGAGAGGGTTTTGTTTGTCATTTTAAAGGACGAGGAAAAGTTTATTGTCAAACCCATAATCCGGGATTTTTTGGTTCTTTAATTGGCTCTCAATTACCTCCTAGATAAAAATAGGAAAAGTAAATGTCAATATCTCCATAGTTAAAAAATAATTATTTTTTTGCAAAAATTTTATAAAATATTGCAGATTAAAAAAATTTCAAAAGGTAAAAATTATGTCAAAAATAGATTATAAAATTGTAAGTTCTCCTGCTTATGCTTCCTTGATTTTAAACTTACAACCCAATCAAAAAGTATTAGTTGAATCATCAGGAATGGCTGCTATGGATACGGGCATAAAAATGCGTTCTAAAATTCATGGTGGTTTAATGAAAGGGGTAGGTAGAATGTTCGGAGGTGAGTCATTATTTATTAGTGAATTTATAGCTGAACAAAAGAGAGGAGAATTATATATCTCTCCTGCCACACCTGGAGATATTGCCCATTATAATTTAGATGGTAATTGCGGTTTAATTGTCCAATCAGGAGGATTCCTTGCCTGTAGTGAAACTCTGGAAATAGATACAAAATTTCAAGGTTTTAAAGGCTTTTTTAGTGGCGAATCTTTATTTTTATTAAAAGCTACAGGAAGGGGAGATTTTTGGTTTAATTCCTATGGTGCAATTATGGAAATACCAGTGTCAGGTAACTATGTGGTGGATACTGGTTATATTGTCGCTTTTGAAGATACTTTAAATTATAATGTGGAGATGATTGGCGGCTTATCTTTTAGAAGTTTAAAGACAGGAATTTTAGGAGGAGAAGGGCTTGTTTGTCGTTTTAGTGGACAAGGTAAGTTATGGATACAAACGAGAAATGTTTATCCCTTGCTGAATTTTTTAAATCCTTTTCGCCCTGTAAAAAGTAGTAATTAAAATTGGTTTGTAGTTAACAGTAATCAGTAGGTAAGAGGTAAGAGGTAAGAGGTAAGAGGTAAGAGGTAAGAGGTAAGAGGTA
>CAYPSO010000116.1:0-12779 GCA_964413275.1 uncultured bacterium
AGACAACTTGAGTCAGTGAACCAAGAATCCCTCGTTTTTAGCGAGGGAGTGTCAAAGGTGCTTATATGCGTAAAGCTAATCTGGCAGGAGCATCTTGTAAATATGGTAATTTGAGTGAAGCTACTCTTTTTCATGCTAAAATGTCTAAAATCGACTTACATAATAGCATTTTGGTAAAAACGAAACTAAATTATGCTCGTTTAGAAAATTCTAATTTATATGGAGTAGATTTTTCTAAAAGTTTTGTAAAAGGAGCAATTTTTACTGATGCTAATGGTTTAACTAATGAGCAGAAAAAATGGTTAAAGAAAAATGGTGCTTTAAATGTTCCTCGTTAGTTACAGCAGTTTTCGTTTCCTAATAATGGGAAACTTGCATTTAAGGGACTTAAGGAATCTTACAAAAATAAAAATTAAAAAATTACCAAGAATGCAAAGCTCGTAATTGAGGAGTTTTCTTTAATTGATGAGTTTCCATACGAGTCAAAACATCGTCAAGAATCGTAATAGCTTCAGCAATATAAGCACCTTTATTAAGCATCACACATTCTGCTCGCTCCGCCATAGCTGCATCAGTAATTTCCGCTCGTGAGGGAATACCTTTTTTAACAAGATTTTCTAAAACCTGAGTTGCCCAAATCACAGGAATATGAGCTGCTTCACAAAGCCAAAGAATTTCTTCCTGCATTTCCGCTAAACGTTGATAACCAATTTCTACGGCTAAATCACCCCTAGCAATCATTACCGCAAAAGGTTGTTTACCAGCAGCATGAACAATCAATTCAGGCAAATTTTTTACTGCTTCAGGAGTCTCAATTTTGGCAACAATTGCGGGTTTGCGCCAATTTTCTCCTAAACGAGCTTGCAATTCTAACTGTAACAATTCAATGTCAGTAGCTGTCTGTACGAAGGAGTAACCAATAATATCAGCATGAGTAGCAACAAAATCAAGGTCTTGCCTATCTTTATTGGTTAAAGGACTAAGATTAAGGATAGTCTCAGGAAAATTAATGCCTTTATCCGTGCGTAATTTTTCTCCTTTAGGACGAGCGTGAGTAATATTTAAAAGTATTCCCCCTGGTAATAATGACTCAACTTGAGCGCCAATTTTACCATCATCAATCCATACTTTTGTCCCTATTTCTAATTGGCTCAAAATATCTGGAATTGTACAGTTGGCTTGAAAAACATTTTCATCAGCATTGATAGGCAAATCCGAAGTTAATAAAATCTTATCTCCTTGATGTAAAAGGTGTTTATTTTTAGGTAACAAAACTTTGCCTAAACGAGGTTTAGGACCGCCAATATCCATTAAAATTTTACAAAAATGCCCTGTTTCCTGTTCTGCTTCATGGAGATGGGCAATCATCCTTGACCAATGCTCAGGAGTATCATGGGCGCAATTAATACGGGCACAATTCATACCTCGTTGCAGTAAATCTTTAACAAATTCGTAATCATAGGCAGCTTCTGTTGGCAGAGTTACCATAATTCTCACTTGACGATGCCCAGGGGGCTTACCAAAAACTTCTTCTGTGTGATTGTTGAGGAGACGATCGCCTGCAAAAAATGCTTCTAAAGAGGGATGAGGCGGTAATATGGATGATTTTTGCTGACAAACTGCTCCTAAAGTTGCGATCGCTGCATCTAAGTTGGGCATTACTCGTGTTTCTATTCGTCCTAGTGAAGATAAGCCCCAAGGCATCAGTGCCTCTTGTAAGGTACGTAGATCGTGTCGTCTTAAAGCTAGATAATATGATAAATTGGTTGCACTTTCAATAAATGTTGGACGTTCAATCAAAGACTGCCATTGAGTAAATATTTTTTTACCTTCCTGCATAACAATTTGACGGAGTCTTTGCAGATTATTGAGTAGGGTTTGTGACTCTACTAATTCTGATTGACATAAATTTCTCTGGTATGAAGTGGAGATTAACATAATTGATCATTCCCAGAACTTTAACCTACACTTAAACAATAAAACTTGTAGGTTAAAGTAAAGATAAGAAACTTTTTTATCTTAATATTTATTGATGAATTGTCTTATAACTTAATTATTAATTTATTTCTTGAGCTAACGTGCATTATTTACGACCCAATTTAATTTAACTTCTGCTAATTTTAACTCGTCTTTTAGACTATCTTCAATTCCTTTTTCTTTTAATTCTATTTCCTCTAAATCGCTATTTTCTCCTAAGCGTTGTATGGTATTGTGCATTCTTTCAGCTAAACACATGGAAGTGAAACGATAAAAACGGGCTGCAAATCCAGTATTCCATTGTAGTCTAGAGGTTAGTTCTAAACGGGGAATGTTTAATACTACTGAAGTTTCGATCGCCTTTACTGTTGCTAAGGTTGGCCGAGGTATAATATAAGATATTTCTCCGATAACTTCTCCCATGGAAACTTTTGCTATTTCTTCATTATTTAATGCTTTTAATAAAACACTAAAAGTACCACTGAGAACGATGTAAAGAGCATTAATTCTTGAACCTTCATGAATTAAAACTTCTTCAGGTTTAACTATTTGTTTATGTGCAACCTTTAACAGCCAATCTAAATCATCATTATCTAATTGACTAAATAATAATAAGGCTTTGCTCATAATAATCTCCTTTAAGTTATTTTTTGTTAATTTTCTTGAAAAGAATATACTAAATTAAATTGTGTTGGTAAACATATTTTTTTTGATTAACCGCAGAGGCGGTGAGACCCCGCGACGACGAAAGTCGCAAGGGAATGCTCACCAAGAGGGACGCACGGAGAAGAAAGAGAAAAGTTTACAAATCATTTAGAAACGCTATATACATGATTACTAATCATATTACATAGGTGATTTGAATTATATTAATTGTTGTAACAAATTAGCAAGTATGAAGGTTGTTTTTAGCTAATTTTTTGATTATTTTTCTAGAAAATAATTTATAATTCTCTATATTTATTAAATTCAAAGATATTGAGATTATTTGTGAACTATTTAGAATTATTACCTAAATCTTTTAGCGGTGAATATTATTGTAATACTGACCTAAATTTATATGATTCTCCATTGTGCGAAGAATTAGCTACTCAAGCAGCAAAAGGCAGACAATTGCGTATTTTAGCCCAAGATGCTGACTGTGACGCTATTAAAATTTGTTTATCTGAAGATAAATATGCTGCTTGGCTACCTATCGAGCAACTTCAACACTTACAACCTGCGTCTCAATCTTATCAGGCAACTCCTATTTTTCGTGAAGAAATTAAATTAAAATTACCGCAAGTTATTGCTTTTACCAAAGTAGCTCAATCAAAAGACAATTATTATTTATGGGGTGGCACTCTTAGCCCCAATTATGATTGTTCTGGTTTAATACAAGCCGCATTTTCTGCTTCTGGGATTTGGCTGCCGAGAGATTCTTATCAACAAGCTGATTTTACTAAATCTATTACTAAAGAAGAATTATTACCGGGGGATTTAATCTTTTTTGCGACCACTAAAGCAAGAATTAATCATGTTGCTCTATATTTAGGAGATAATTATTATATTCATAGTTCTGGTAAAGAACACGGGCGCAACGGTATCGGTATTGATCGCCTTGACAATAATGGCGATGCTGTGACTAACTTTTATTATCAATATTTATGTCAATACGGTAGAGTAATGAACAATTTCTTACAATCCATTGATAATGAACAGCCATAACTTGACTGCTAACCACTCGCCATCAAATCTCGAACATCAACTATTAAAGGATTTGGATGTTTCTTTAGTTGTACCAATTTACAACGAAGTGGAAAGTTTGCCCCATTTAATTGAAGAAATTGCTCAAGCAATGATTCCACAGCAACTAAGTTATGAAATTATTTGTATTGATGATGGCTCAACTGATGGCTCAACTGAATTATTAAAAAAGATAGCCCAAAGTCGCAACGATGTCTGTGCTATTATCCTCCGTCGTAATTATGGTCAAACTCCAGCTATGGCTGCGGGTTTTAAAAATGCTAGGGGTAAGGTAATTATCTCCCTTGATGCCGACTTGCAAAACGATCCAGTTGATATTCCCTTACTTTTAAATAAACTAGATGAAGGTTACGATTTGGTTAGTGGTTGGCGTAAACATCGTCAAGATAATACTTTAACTCGACTAATTCCTTCAAAAATTGCTAATTGGTTAATTGCCGAAGTGACTGGGGTTAAATTACACGATTATGGTTGCTCTCTTAAAGCCTATCGTAGTGAAGTTTTAGCGGATTTGAATCTTTATGGAGAATTACATCGTTTTATCCCAGCTTTAGCTTTTATTGAGGGGGCAAAAATTACGGAAATACCGATTAGTCACCATCCTCGTCGTTTTGGTCAAAGTAAGTATGGTTTAGGGCGTACTTTTCGGGTATTGATGGATTTATTAACCATTTGGTTTATGAAAAAATTTCTGACTCGGCCAATGCACGTTTTTGGCTCTGTAGGTTTAATTTTTATTTTTGCTGGTTTTGCCTTGGGCAGTTATCTTACTTTCCTCAAATTAGCTTTGGGAGAAAGTATTGGTGATAGGCCTTTATTACTTTTAGTCGTTATTTTCCTTTTAACAGGTGTTCAGTTATTTTCCTTTGGACTTTTAGCAGAATTGTTAATGAGAACCTATCATGAGTCTCAGGGAAGGCCTATATATAGAATCAGGGAATTGATTGGTGGGAATGTTAAGAATCATTAAGATAGATTAAGATCGTAGTAATCAACAGACAACGATGATTAAATGAAGACTTTGCTCTCTCTCAAACCATCAACCCGCTACAGTTTAATAATTTTATTTGCGACAGGTTTATTATTTTGGACTAGTACAACTTGTTTATTACCTGTTCTTCCCGCTTATATTGAAGATATTGGAGGAACAACCCAACAAGTAGGTTTAGTCATGGGATGTTTTGCCATTGGTTTATTGGCTTCCCGTACTTGGTTAGGCTGGTTAGCTGATGCTCACAGTCGTAAATTAGTGATCGTTATCGGTACTATTGTTGTTTTTCTTGCCCCTTTAGGTTATTTATTTGCTAAATCTATCCCTATTTTGATGGCATTTCGAGCCTTTCATGGCATTAGTATTGCTGCATTTACCACTGGATATAGTACCTTAGTTATCGATTTAGCTCCAAGTAAAAAAAGGGGAGAAATTATTGGTTACATGAGTTTAGTTGTACCCATCGGAATGTCTGTAGGACCTGCTTTAGGCGGTTTTTTACAAACTGCTGCGGGTTATACAATTTTGTTTATTGTTTCGGCTTCTTGCGGTTTTATTTCTTTCATGTTGGCTCTGAAAGTTAGAGAAGATAAACCACAAATTAGTGTACAAAAAACTCTCAATATTACTAATAATAATAGTCGTCCTTATTCAGAATTATTGCAAGAACGTTCTTTAATAGTTCCGGGTTTAATTTTATTATTAATAGGATTATTATTTGGCACATTAATAACATTTTTACCTTTATATATTCGTGCCGAAAATATAGCTTTAAATCCTGGTTTATTTTATACAGCAGCAGGTATTTCTAGTTTTTCAGTCAGAATATTTACGGGGAGAGCTTCTGATATTTTTGGTCGAGGATTATTTATTACTGTCAGTCTTGTTTTTTATGCGATCGCAATGATTCTTTTAGCTATTGCTCAAAATCCTGTTTCTTTTTTAATTGCAGCTATAGCAGAAGGTGCATCGGGTGGAATTTTAATTCCGATGATGATTGCTTTAATATCAGATCGATCCTTTGCTAATGAAAGGGGTAAAGTTACATCTTTATGTGTGGGTGGATTTGATTTAGGAATTGCCCTGGCAGGGCCAATTTTAGGTTCTTTATCCTTGATTATGAACTATAGTGAAATGTTTTATCTTGCCTCTGGATTTGCCATCGTTGGACTTTTTATATTTTTAACTCAATCTAGTAAAAATATAAATCATTCTTGGCGTTTTGCCCTAGGAAAAGAAGAAGATTTATATGCTTTATTGAATAAGAATTAGGATTGGCTGAATAAAGATGGAATCCTTAATAGATAAGACTTCCAGCCTTTTTTTCCGAAAAAAGTGCAAAGTTTTTGGAGATTGGCATCGAAAATGCTTGCATTTTTCCCACTTAGAGCCCCAAACTCTTGCCTGTTGCCTGTTGCCTATCCTAACCAGCCAACTTATTCAGCAAGCCCGAATTAGGATTCAGATGGGCATTACCCACCTTAGTAATTATTGACTTAAAGCATTTAAAAATCGTTGTAAATTAGTCATTAAACCGGGCTTTTTAATATTTTTTTGTGATTGCTTATTCTCAGGATTAGGTTCAATAGCTTGGGCAATAATTCTGTCTAAATATTCTCCCACGGGTTTGTGTTTTTCTTGAGCAATCAACTTATAATCTTCTTCATTATTTTCTAACCATACTTGCCAATTTGAGGGATGACAACGATAAAGAATCGCCCCCTCTAAAGGTCTCATATAATAGCAAGAATATAAAGTATTAATAAACCTTTCTCGTAATTGTCTCGCAGCATAACCAATACCCACAATTGACACATCCTCTAATTGAGGAATCAATAAAACTACGGGGCGGCCATTAGCTAAGTTGCATAATTTTTCTACTTGAGACACTTCCACCGATGAGGGACATACTACTAAAAAAACCTCATCAGCATCACTAATTTTCATTTCTACAGGGGTGCGACTTGTACCGATGTCTGTAATCCCAAATGGAACTTCTCCCCAGTTGCGACGGGCTAAGGCAGCAGCACCAGTATCAGGAAAAAGCACCTTTAAACCAGAACCATAATTGGCAAAAATAGAGGTAAATTCTAGAGCCAAATTTTCCGCCTTCAGGGCAATTTCAGGAAAAACTAATTCAACTTGTACTCTTTCGATACCATCATTTAAAGCAGCTAAGGTAGCTTCTTTGGCTTGAACAATAGTTTCCTCGAAACTTTTGGGTAATGACATAGGTTTGGATATTAACTAATCTTTCTAAAATTTGTTTTAAAATTAGGACTTGGATTAAGTTTAACACTATGATATACCGAATCAGCATTTATACTTATACAACTAAGGTTACGCAAATTAGTAGTTAGTAGTTAGTAGTTAGTAGTTAGTAGTCAGTAGTTAGTAGTTAGTAGTCAGTAGTTAGTATTCAGTATTCGGCTAAAAGCTAATCGCTAAAAGCTAATCGCTAACAGCTAATCGCTAATTGCTAAAAGTTAATACCTTTTGCGTAACGTCAGTTATACAATGAAGATTGTAAGTGCGATCGCTTAGGCGTTTTAATTATAGTTTGTAGTTGTTAATTTATTAACTTTAATTCTAATAATTAAATAATGGCAATTAAAAGATCTGCAAAATTTGAAAAAAACCCAGATAATAACCAATCTCCCAAGGTTAAAAGTAAACAAGTTTCTGATCCAAATAAATCAAAAACAGAAGAAGAGTTATTAGTTGCCACAGTAACGGAAGATGAAATAGAAGCTAATGAGGAAAAAATTAGACCAGAAACTTTAGCCGAATATATTGGACAAAAAGACTTAAAGGAAGTTTTAATCATTGCTATTGCCGCCGCTAAAGCCAGAAAAGAGCCTTTAGATCATCTTTTATTATATGGGCCTCCGGGTTTAGGAAAAACCACCATGTCCCTCATTTTAGCTGGGGAAATGGGAGTTAATTGTAAAATTACTGCTGCACCTGCATTAGAACGCCCTAGAGATATTACTGGGTTGTTAATTAATTTAAAACCGGGGGATGTGCTATTTATTGACGAAATTCATCGTTTAAATAGAATGTCTGAAGAGTTGCTTTATCCAGCAATGGAAGATGGCCGTTTAGATATTACTATTGGTAAAGGACAAACTGCTAGAACTAAAAGTATTCCTTTAGCACCATTTACCCTAGTTGGCGCAACGACTAAGGTAGGTTCATTAACTTCACCATTACGCGATCGTTTTGGCTTAATTCAAAGGTTAAAATTTTATGAAGTTGATGAATTAACAACCATAATTCTGCGTACCGCCGAAATCCTGAAAACTCCAATTACTCCTGAAGCAGCAGAAGAAATAGCTCGACGCTCTAGAGGCACTCCTCGTATTGCTAATCGCTTATTAAGAAGAGTTAGAGATTATGCAGAAGTAAAAAAAATAACACCTATTAATATTGCAATTGCTGCCTTTGCTTTAGATATTTTAAATGTGGATAGATTAGGTTTAGATTGGACAGATAGATTGGTCTTAACTACTATTATTGAACAGTTTAAAGGTGGCCCTGTTGGTTTAGAAACCATCGCCGCCGCCACAGGAGAAGATAGTAAAACTATTGAGGAAGTTTACGAACCTTATCTGTTACAAATTGGTTTTCTTAATCGTACTTCAAGAGGTAGAATCGCCACAGAGGAAGCTTATCAACATCTTTATAATGATTACAGCAATTAATGTTATTTATAAATATTAATCAATTTATTTATAAAGCTACTTTTTAATATTTTATCCTTACTTAATCAAAAAAATAAGATTTTTACTTGACAAAATATTAACTAAGAATTATTCTTATATATAAGGTTAAAAACTTACATAACAAATTACTAGGAGAAAATAATATGGCTGTCATAGAGCGTGTACCTGATGTAACTTTTAAAACTCGTGTACGTGATGAATCCGTACCTGGGTCAAATCCTTATCGTTGGGAAGATAAAACAACTCAAGACATCTTTGCTGGTAAGAAAGTTGTAGTTTTCTCTTTACCCGGTGCTTTTACACCCACCTGTTCATCTAATCATCTTCCCCGTTACGAAGAATTATATGAAGAGTTCAAAGCTCAGGGTGTGGATCAAATTATTTGTATATCAGTAAATGATGCTTTTGTTATGTTCCAATGGGGTAAACAAGTCGGTGCAAAAAATGTATTCTTGCTACCCGATGGCAACGGCGAATTTACCCGCAAAATGGGAATGTTGGTAGATAAGTCTAATCTAGGATTCGGTATGCGTTCTTGGCGATATTCTATGCTAGTTAATGACTGTAAGATTGAGAAAATTTTTACAGAACCAGATTTTTCTGATAATTGTCCTACTGATCCATTTGAAGTATCTGACGCTGATACCATGTTGGCTTATCTAAAAGGTACTGAGTCTGCTGGTGTTTCCGATCCACGTCTTGCCTTTGTCGGTTAATAATAGTTGACATACTCCCCCGTCAAGCTACGCTTTGACGGGGGATTCTTAAATTCACATTTAAGATTTTCTGCTTCACGGATTCTTGACTAGGCAACGCCCCCGTCAGACCATCTCCACAGACATTTTCTAATACGCCATGCCCTGACGCATTTTCTTCTATTCCACGATTTCTGATTACTTGTGCTGCTGCTACATCTCGATGGGTTTTATACCCACATTCAGGACAATTATGCTCTCGTTCTGAAAGTAGTTTCTGGCCAGTATGAAAACCACAATTAGGACAAATTTGAGACGTATAATTTTTGTCAACTTCAGCGACAAAAACATATAGTTTCCATGCTACCCATTTAAGAATGGTTACAAATTGTCCAAAAGCAGCATCTAAACTATGTTTCCCAAGTATCCCTTTTGCCCAAGATATAAAATTAATATCCTCAATAAATATTGATTGAGCTTGGTCGCAGAGATGATGAGCTAACTTAAAATGCCAATCTTTTCTGGTATCAGAAATACATTGATGTAATCTAGCTATTTTCTGGTTTAACTTGTGACGATTATTAGACCCTTTCTTTTTATTCTTTAATCTACGTTGTAGCAATTTAAGCTCACGGTGTAGTCGGTTTAAAAAACGAGGTCTTTCTACAAGTTCACCATCAGAAGTAGCTAGGAATTTGTCTAAGCCTAAGTCAATACCTAACGGATGTCCATGAAACGGAACATCGGGAATGTTGACATCTAACTGAAGTGAAAGCATCACAAAATAACCTGATGCTCTCCTTACAATTCTGGCTTGCTTGATCTCAAAACCTTCGGGAATGTCTCTTGATTTTCTGAATTTAACCCATCCTAATTGTGGTAATTTAATTTGATTACCCCTAACACAATCTTTAAGCATTTTGAGGATACACATAAGATCGCATCCGATCCTGATTTTTAAAGCGAGGAAAGCCTAACTTTTTAGACTGCATATGAGCAAAAGCTCGCTCTAAGGTTCTCAAAACCTGTTGTAAGACTTGAGCGTTAACTGATTTGAGTATCTCATTAGTTTTCTTAGCTTCGGTTAGTGATTTAGCCTGATTGTGATGAATATATTCATCCCCTAATCTACTAATTAAAAAGGTTTAGTATTAACTATATTAGGATAGTCTGATAGCTAATTACCAAAGAGGAATAGGATTATTGCTAGGTGGATTATTATTGATTGGTTCAGGAGGATTCACAGGCTCAACTGACTCATTAACATTATTTGATGAAGATTGAGGAATATTAGGCTTATTATGGGGTATAATCATCCCCGCAGCAGTTGCATCTCTTAAGTATTGATTCATATCAATATAAATACGTCCGTTAGTCTCACTAATTGGGCCAGAAGCTTGGAGACGAACATCTAACAATTGCTGTAATTTTTGTCCGGGATCTACTGTTTGGTCAGATATAGTATATAAAGTTTCTAGACAATTACCATTTTCATTTTGAGCGACACAAATAACATTTTGTCTATTTTCTCGACCTGTAGTCATATATTTTAAAATGCCTCTAGCATGAAAATCCTGAAACTTTTCTGATACCGCAGCACAACGTTTTTCAGGTGTCCAACCACCGCCCTTTTCTGTTTGCCAAGTAATAATTGGTACATCTCCTTGGGGAGTTCGTGCTACTGTAGTTGGCTGTCCATTTTGATTGGGCGCACAAAGAAAAGTTACCCCTTGAGCTTTGGTTGGTTGATTATAAATTAAATTAGCAGTAATTGTTAAAGCTGAGACTGTTAATAAATGAGTGAATAATTGTTTTTTCATAGTATTTCTCACCTCTTGAGTTATATCTAAATATAGTTTAACTTTAGAATAAATTATTAGTGGAGCTTGTTTCCTTTCTTGTTACTACAACTGGTAGTTTTTAAAATCCGGAAAAATACTAATAATTTATCATTTATGATGATTAGCAGTTAGCTTCTAGATTTTTCACCGTTGTTGATTTAATTAGGATTTCCAAACAAATCGAGAAAAGTATTCCCCTTAGAAGAATTATCTGTCTCGCTTGAAGGATTTGTGTTACTTAAATTTTCATCATTACGGGGTATGGTAACACCCTGATTAACGGCATCCCTTAAATATTGATTCATATCAATATAAATTCGAGTATTAGTTTCAATAATTACTGGACCTGTAGCATTCATTTGCATTTGTAATAATTCCTTTAATTTTGTCCCCGGATCTGCCCTTTGGTCAGATATAGTATATAGAGTTTCACAACTAGAATCTTGGGATTGAGCCGCACAAATTACATTTAATCGGTTTTCTCGTCCCGTAGTTAGATATTTTAAAATACCTCTACTATAAAAATCCTGAAACTTTGCTGAGACAATTTGACAACGTTGTTGGGGTGAGTATTCAGGGCCAAATTGATTTGTTTTCCACACAATTAAAGGTACATCTGCTTGGGGAGTACGGGCGATGGTTGTGGGTTCACCATTTTGATTAGTACCACAAAAAAAACTATTACCATTTGCATTAGCCACAGTGCCTATGGTTAAATTACTAGCTAATGCTAGACTAAAAATTGTAAAAAAAGAAGAAATTATTTTACTTTCCATAGGATTTAAGTTAAATATTTATACCTTCTAGTTTAACTCTCTATCCAGAGACGTAAATGTTCCTTAAAAAGTTTCTAAATTCTAGAAAATTTAGTAGCTAATTGTAAAAAAGTGTTAATAGGAATAGCCCAACTAGAGCGACTCATAATTGCCTTATCTTGAGGAGACGGTTGTTCACCATCTTGATAAAGATAGGGATCGCCCCATAAAGGATGAGCGTGCATCCCATTAATAGCAACCACTTCACCTTGAAAATTAATTACAGGCCCACCACTCATACCTTTTTGGATTAAATTGGTATAACCAATTTGATAGCCATCTGTGAGAGATTTTTCAGGGATTAAAGTTACTAATCCTTGAGTAAATTTAAAACCTCCATCTACCTTATCATCCCCATTAATAGGAAATCCCGTTGCTACTACTGCATCTCCTGCTTCTAAATCAGTGGAATTTCCTAAAGTTGCAACTTGATATTTTTCTTTACTATTAAATTCTAATAAGGCTAAATCATAGTTTTCAAATTGAGCATCAACAACAGGAGTTGCCGGATAAATCTCACCATCTGCTGTTTGAATCGAATAGTCATTGTCACCGCGACTTAATACGTGGTGATTAGTAACTACCACATAACAGTCATTTTCCTGTTTAATGATAATTCCTGAGCCGGAGGTATTACCTGAATAAATCTTTACCGTAATAGCACGAGCAAGGATGCGAAGTTCTTCTAAATTATATTTAGATTGAGAATCAGAATATTCTATCTGTCGTGATGACGAATTAGTTGATACTGATACTTCGGAAGCTGATATAAGAGGTATTTTGCCTATTACCAACAAAGAAGCAGTAACAGTAATAATCGTAAGAATACTAATCTTATTCACTTGTTTATGGCTAACTTTATATATTTGTTAAGTAAAATTATAGTTGAGGTATTTTCAAGTTGACTTCAGTAATTACCCTGAAATCAATAATAACCCACATTCCGCACTTTGATGATTAGCACAAACTTGAATTAAGTTTCAGATAAT
>CAYPSO010000117.1:0-10505 GCA_964413275.1 uncultured bacterium
CTTATTACTTATTACTTATTACTTATTACTTATTACTTATTACTTATTACTTATTCCCCTTATTATGGCTACACAAATTGTTCAAATTCTCTCACCCGAAGAAATGCGTCGTACTATTACCCGTGTCGCTTCTCAAATTGTTGAAAGGGCTGGTAATTTAGATCGAGTTATTTTATTGGGAATTTATACTAGAGGTGTCAATTTAGCTTATTTATTAGCGAATCAAATTGAACTTTTAGAACAGGTTAAAATTCCGGTTGGTGCTTTAGATATTACTTTTTATCGTGATGATTTGGATACTATTGGTATTCGTACTCCAGAAAGAACTAAAATTCCCTTTGATTTAACTGGTAAAATTGTCGTTTTAGTAGATGATGTTATCTATAAAGGGCGTACAATTAGAGCGGCTTTAAATGCAGTTACAGAATATGGAAGGCCAGAAGTTATTTGGTTAGCTGTTTTAGTAGATAGAGGTCATCGTCAAGTACCAATTCATCCCGACTTTATTGGTAAAAAATTACCTACTGCTAGTGAAGAACAAGTTAAAGTTTATGTAGAAGATATTGATGGTAAAGATGAAGTTGAATTAATTAAAAATATTGGTGATTAATTAAAAAAATTATAACTAATAACTAAAAATTATAAACTATTAACTACGTTTGCGTAAGCAAATGCGAAGCAATCCACGAACTACTAACTACTTATAATGGATAATACTCAAAATAGAAAAGCAGATCATTTACGAATATGTCTCGAAGAAGATGTACAATTTCGTAGTGTTACTAATGGTTTAGAAAAATATCGGTTTAATCATATTTGTATCCCTGAAATAGATAAAAGTGAAATTGATTTATCCATTAATTTCTTAGGCAAAAAATTAGAGCTTCCTCTATTAATTTCTTCCATGACGGGAGGTACAGAAGAAGCCAAAAAGATTAATTATCGTCTAGCTGAATCTGCCAAAATTTATCAATTAGCAATGGGAGTTGGTTCTCAAAGAATAGCCATAGAAAAACCAGAAGTTATTGATACTTTTGCCGTGAGAAAATTCGCTCCTGATATTCTTCTTTTTGCTAATCTTGGTGCAGTTCAATTAAATTATAGTTATGGTGTCGAAGAATGTTTAAAAGTAGTTGAAATTCTTGAAGCAGATGCTTTGATTTTACATTTTAATCCCCTTCAAGAAGCAATTCAACCCAATGGTGATACAAATTTTAGCCAACTACTTGACAAAATCAACTTTTTATGCAGTAAATTATCTATACCAGTAATTGCCAAAGAAGTTGGTAATGGTATTGATGCAAAATCCGCACAAAAGTTAGTAGAAGCAGGTGTAACTGCCATTGACGTTGCAGGTGCTGGAGGTACTTCTTGGGCTAAAGTAGAAAGCGAAAGAGCAAAAAATGACTTACAAAGGAATTTAGGTAGAATTTTTGCTGATTGGGGCATACCCACAGCAGAATGTATATTAGATGTGAGAAGCAGTTTACCGAATATACCTTTAATTGCTTCGGGTGGTTTGAGAAACGGCTTAGATGTGGCAAAAGCCATAGCCTTGGGAGCAGATATTGCTGGATTGGCATTTCCTTTTTTAAAGGCTGCCTCAATTTCTACAGAAAATGTAATTGCATTAATCGAATTACTCAAAGCAGAATTGACTACAGTTTTATTTTGTACTGGTAATCAAAATTTACTATCTTTCAAAAATTCTGGCGTTTTACAGCAAATAAATAACAAATAATTATTAAGAGTTTATGTGGCAATTTATTAAACAAACTTTTGCTAGTGTTATCGGTACGATTATCGGTTTAAGCTTATTTTTTACAGTGGGTATTAGCGGTTTAATATTTTTATTAATAGTTAGTAGTAACGATAAAGACGAACCCATTGTTAAGAGTAAATCAGTATTAGTTTTTGATTTATCTCTAAATATTAGTGATACAGAGCCTCCTTCTAGTTTAGCCGAAGCCTTATCAGGAGAAGAAAATAATACTATTCCCCTGCGTCAAGTTATTTTAGCTATTGAAAATGCTTCAGAAGATAATCGTATTCAAGCAATATTTTTAGATGGCAGAAAAACTGGTTTAGGTAACGGCTATGCAAATTTAAAAGAAGTCCGTCAGGCATTATTAGATTTCAAAAATAAAGGCAAAAAAATTATTGCCTATGATGTGGATTTAACAGAAAGTGAATATTATTTAGCTTCTCTGGCTGATAAAATTATTATTAATCCTTTAGGGGCTGTACAAATTAATGGTTTTAGTTCTCAACAGATGTTTTTCCGTGATGCTTTTGAAAAATATGGCATAGGTGTTCAAATTGTTAGAGTAGGAGATTATAAAACTGCTGTTGAGCCTTTTGTGAGACAAAATTTTAGCCCCGAAAATCGTCAGCAAAACGAAGTTTTATTACAAGATATTTGGCAAGATTATCGAGAAAATATTGCTGAAAATCGCAATAGCATTACTGTTAATCAAATACAACAAATTGCTGATAGTAAAGGTTTTTTAAATGCTGATGAAGCACTACAAAATAAGTTAGTTGACAAGATTGCTTATTGGGATCAAGTAGTTAATGAACTTCAAGAAATAACAGATCATGATAAAACAAATCAGTCTTTTAATCAGGTAAGTATTAATAGTTACCTGAGATTAAATACTAATAAACAACAATTTTCTAATAATAAAATTGCAGTAATTTATGCAGATGGAGCAATTGTAAATGGTCAAGGAAATGCACAACAAATTGGAGGAGATAGTTTTGCGAAGGAATTGAGTAAACTAAGAGAAGATGAACTTGTAAAAGCAGTAGTTTTACGCATAAATAGTCCGGGAGGAAGTGCTACTGCTTCCGAGATTATTTTACGAGAAGTAGAATTAATTAGTCAGTCAAAACCTGTTATTATTTCCATGGGAAATGTAGCCGCTTCTGGAGGATATTGGATTGCAACAGGAGGAGATTATATTTTTGCTCAAAGTAATACCATTACTGGTTCAATAGGTGTTTTTGGCTTGTTATTTAATATACAGGAAATAGCCAGTAATAATGGCATTAATTGGGATGAAGTGAAAACAGGAAAATTTGCTGATTTTCAAACTATAACTCGCCCTAAAAATGAATTAGAATTAGCCCGTTATCAAACAAGTGTTCAACAAATTTATAATCTTTTTTTGGATAGAGTTGCTCAGTCGAGAAATTTACCTAAAAACAAAGTAACTTCCATTGCTCAAGGCAGAGTTTGGTCAGGAAAAAATGCCCAAGAAATTGGCTTGATAGATGAAATTGGAGGCTTAAATTCAGCCATTGAATATGTAGTAGAAAAAGCAGGATTAGGCACTGATTGGCAAGTAGAAGAATATCCTGCTAAAAAAACTTTTGAAGAAGAAATTATTAGTAATTTATTTCAATTGGCATTAGTTAAATTAGGAAATATTAGTGGTGAACAAATAATTATGCCCAAAGAATTACAAAGGTTTAAAAATGAATTAATGTTATTGCAAAAATTTAATGATCCGAAAAATATTTATGCGAGTTTTTTATTTAATTTACGTTGGGAATAATTAGGAGATTAATTATGTTAGTAGGCATAAAACAAATTATTGTACCCCCCGGACATCAATTAATTTTACAAGATGTTAGTTGGGAACAACTAGAAGATATTTTAGAAAATTTAGGAGAAACTAGAGGCACAAGAATATCTTATAGCAAGGGAATATTAGAAATTATGACACCGTTACCAGAGCATGAAGACGATAAAGGTATTTTATCTGATTTTATTAAAGTAATTCTTGAGGAAATAGATCTTGAATTTAGAAGCTTGGGTTCAACCACTTTTAAGAATGAAAAAATGAAGCAAGCAGTTGAACCTGATGATTGTTTTTATATAGAAAATGAAGCAATAATTCGAGGAAAGAAACGCATAGATTTAGAAAACGATCCACCTCCAGATTTAGCCATAGAAATTGATATAACTTCTCGAACTAGATTTGATAATTATCAAGAATTAGGAGTAAAAGAATTATGGCGTTTTAATGGTGACAAATTAGAAATTAATATACTAAAAAATAAGCAATATGTAGAGTCAAGTATAAGCAATATATTTCCCGATTTGCCAATAACTGAAATACTACCAAAATACTTAGAGGAAAGTAAAATTAAAGGCAGAAATGCCACAATAAAAGAATTTAGAAATTGGCTCAGAAATAATATATAGCAATTAGCAATTAGCAATTAGCAATTAGCTTTCATCATTTATCAATGTTTAATGAAAGAACTGACTACTGAATACTGACTACTGAACTACGTTTAGATAATATTATGAATAATTTTCCTTTAATAGAAATTAGGGAAGTAAGTTTAAAAAAAACAGTGGGATCTGATTATATTATAAAAGATATTTCTTTAAAAATAAATAAAGGCGATCGCCTAGCAATTATTGGTGCATCAGGAGCAGGAAAAACCACTTTATTACGCTTATTAAATAACTTACATAGTCCTACTCAAGGTTTAATTTTATTAGAAAATATTGCTTATAATACAATTCCAGTAATAAAATTGCGTAGAAATATAGTATTAGTATTACAAGAATCAAAATTATTAGGAATGACTGTAGAAGAAACCTTAGCATATCCTTTAATTTTGCAACAACTACCCCAAGAGGAAATTAAAAATAGAATTAAAAAATGGTGTAATAGAATAGGCGTATTAGAAGAATGGTTAGATAGAAGCGAATTGCAATTATCTGTAGGACAAAGACAGTTAATTGCCATCGCTCGTGGCATAATTATGCAACCGAAAGTTTTAATCTTAGATGAGCCTACTTCAGCTTTAGACACAGGTAGAGCTAATGCTTTAATAGAGACATTAATCAAAATAACCCAAACAGAAGAAACAACCATTATTATGGTTAATCATCAATTAGAATTAGCAAAAAAGTTTGCCAATCGAGCCATACATTTAGAACAAGGTGAAATCATAAAAGATGATTTAACAACTAAAATTAATTGGGAAAAAATAAAAGAAACATTAATCAAAAATGAAGCTAAAACAAGGGAACAATGGGATTAACTAGAAGCAACTTTAGCCTTATGATGTCCATTATTCTGAATAGTATCAGTAACTTCTGAAGGGATTAATTTTTCTGTTTCTAACTTTTCTTGATTAAACTGATAGCCAACATTTCTCACTGTTTGAATTAAATCGGGTTTACGAGGATTGGTTTCAATTTTTTTCCGTAAAGAAAGAACATGGGTGTCAATGGTTCGAGGATTATCAATAGCATCAGGCCAAGCACGACGCAATAATTCGGAACGACTTAAAGCATTCCCTTCGGCTTGTGCTAAAACATATAATAAGCTAAATTCTTGAGGAGTAAGATCGATATAATTCCCCTGAAATTTAACTCGACGTTGTACTAAATCTATCTGTAAATCGCCATAGTCAAGATAAAGTGGCGCAGCATTTGCTCTCATTCTTCTAACTAAAGCTTCTACCCTAGCCATGAATTCTTGCATACCAAAAGGTTTTTTTAGGTAGTCATCAGCACCATGTTTTAAAGCAGTAACAACGTCTTTTTCATGATTACGAGCAGAAAGCACTAAAACCAAAGATTTGCGCTGCTGATATAACCAATCACATAATTCTAAACCTTCCGTATCAGATAAATCAAAATCCAATACCACTAAATGAGGTTGACGTTGATATAGATTATGCTTTCCTTGCTGAATACTAGCAGCTTGTTGCACAGAATAACCGGCTTGCTGTAAATGCCAGCCTAAAAGCGATCTTAAATGGGGATTACCCTCGATAATTGCAATGTCAGTGTTTACCATAATCTAAACCTCATAAGGTTTTACTAATGAGACTAACAAAGCTAATGTTAAGATTTTGTAACAGTTGCTACTTAGATGATGCAAAATCATAATTTAGTGATAACTAATAATCATTATGACTATGATATATTTGTAACAGTTCTTAATAATTAGAGGAGAGTAAGTAAATGGAAGGATGTTTGCGTGTTGGGCAAAACGCCCCTGATTTTACCGCTACCGCAGTAGTAGATCAGGAATTTAAAACCATTAAATTATCTGATTATCGTGGGAAATATGTAGTATTATTTTTCTATCCCCTAGATTTCACTTTTGTTTGTCCTACCGAAATCATTGCTTTCAGCGATCGCTACGCAGAATTTAGCAAACTCAATACCGAAGTATTAGGCGTTTCCGTTGACAGCGAATTTTCTCACCTAGCTTGGATTCAAAGCGATCGCAAAGAGGGTGGTATCGGAGAAATTACCTATCCTTTAGTATCTGATATTAAAAAAGAAATTAGCACCGCTTATAACGTCCTTGATCCTGATGCGGGCGTAGCTTTACGTGGATTATTCATCATCGATCGAGAAGGTGTAATTCAACACGCTACCATTAATAATCTTTCCTTTGGCCGTAGTGTTGATGAAACTCTCCGTACCTTAAAAGCTATTCAATATGTACAATCTCATCCTGATGAAGTTTGTCCTGCTGGTTGGCAAGAGGGTGACAAAACTATGGTACCCGATCCTGTAAAATCCAAAGTCTATTTCTCAGCCGTATAGAAGTTAGGAGGGTGCGTTAATGAAATGTAACGCACCGCCAAGATAAACAGCTCAATCTCTACACTCAAAAAGACAAAGACAAAGTAATTTATGTTTAATTATCTACTTAAAATTTTCAAGTTTTGATTGTTTTTTTTCATCTCTTTAAAGGGATAATTAATTATTATTGATTAACAAAATCGATTTACCTTTAGTTAGGCGGGAAGATATTGCTTGATGTGCTTGCTTGGCTTCTTCTAATCCATATCTTTGCCCAATTAATACTTTAAGCTTTCCTGAAGTAATATAATTAAAAAATATATTAGCTCTTTGACGAAGTTCATCGCCTTGAATATAGTGCCGAATAGTCGGACGAGTAATAAAAAACGAACCTCGCTTAGAAAAGCGATCGCATAATCGATTTAAGTCAAAATCAGGGACAAAACCAGAACTTTGCCCAAATAAAACTAAATAACCTCGATTTGCTAATATTTCTAAATCTTTTTCAAAAGTATTTGCTCCTACTGAATCATAAATTACATCAACTCCGACACCATTAGTAATATTTATTACTTGCTCTACAAAATCATCTTGAGTATAGATAATTACTTCATCAACTTCATAGCTTGATACTAACTGAGCTTTTTCTGGAGTTGACACAGTAGCAATTACCATCGCTCCCAAAATCTTGGCCATTTGGATGAGCAATAACCCCACACCACCTGCTCCTGCGTGAATTAAAACCTTATTACCGGGCTGTAAAGGGAATGTAGAATGAGTTAAGAATTGAGCGGTAATACCTTGTAATAAACAACAAGCTGTTTCGTAATCAATATTATCTGGTAAAGGTACTGCCTTCTTGGCTTCAATTACAGTATATTCAGCATAACTACCACTACCAGTATAGGCATAACAAATGCGATCGCCCTCCTGAAAATCTGTCACTAAATTACCTACTTTTTTCACAATTCCTGCACCTTCAATACCCAAAATATGGGGAAATTTATCTGGTAAATAACCTTTTAAACCACGACGAATATAAATATCGACAAAATTAACACCAGTAACCTTATTTTCTACTAAAATTTCATCGGGTTTAATTTTAGGTATGGGTAAATCTAAACATTGCATTACTTCAATTTCGCCAGCTTTTAAAATTGCTATAGCTTTCATGATTATTTCTCCTTTTATTAATTATGAAATGACTCAGAAGCTAAAACATAACTTCTGAGGAAATAAATCTGACTAATTACTTTTAATAGTTCCTAAAGCATAAACAGAAGAAATAGCATTATTACTATTAATCTGTTCGATTTCAGGTAGCTTACTTAAAGATTCAAAACAAATATCTATTGCCTTATAAAGTCCCCATACTTCAGTATATTTTTCTGGCCATCCAGGGCAACCATTATCTAAATCTTGTTGGCGTGCAAAGATATAATTAACCCAATCTGATGAAGCTGGATGTCTGTGATGCCAATCATGACAAGGCGTATCTCCTGCTAAAATAAAAATTCGACAAAATAAATGGTAAAACATCAGCAGATACCACCTTAACCACTGGGACAATTTAGGTAAAAAATGAAGGGAACTATTCGGGGTTAGTTCGCCTAAAAATATGCCTTTAGTTAAACGACCAAGTATTAACTTATTTCGCTTTTCAGCTAATTCTGGTTCAGGAAAAGAATGTTCAGAACAAATCCGAATAGTATTACTAACTTGATATAAAATTGTCATGGGAAAAACCCAAGCAACCAGAAATACTGTCCACGAATGAGTAATAGCAATAATAGTTATGACTATGCTCCAAAAGAACCAAGCTAGAAGATTATGAAATAATGAATTAGAAAAAAAACAGGACTTAATTCTTGCAACAAAAAAACGGCAATGAAACCAGGGTGAAAAAAGAGAAATAATCAATTTATGCCAAAGCTGCTTTTTAGTCATACCAGTACGTAAACCAAGTAATAAAAAAAGAAACTTAATGGTTTCATCTTCTAAAGTCATCAAACGTTTACTATGATGATTAGAAACATGATCTGGCTGATAGACAGTAAAGTTTTTCAAAATTAAAACTATTGAGATTATTTCTCCTAGCCATTGATTCACTTTTTGATGTTTAGAAAAGCTGCTATGAGAGCAATGATGAGAAATAACAACTTGAAGCTGTCTTCCCCCTGAAACGGTAAAAATCCAGGCGGGAATTAGCAAAAATAACCACAGTTGAACTAACATATTTATTACTCCTTAAGAACCTAATTGTTTTATTACAAGAATACTTAAAGTTACTCCCAAACATAGATACAAAATTGCAATTGTTAAATGATAAATGGAAGTTCTTTGCCAAGGTTTTTGACCTTGATATGGTTTAGCTGTTAACCAAGTAAGAAAAGGTTGCATAAACTCTGGTAAAACTTTCATTGATTCTCGTATATCAACTGATTGAGAATCTATTTTTATTTGAGTATTTTTATTATTTTCTGACATAATTATTTACCCCTTTTATAATGTAAATAAACAACAACAAAAATGAAATGTAGGGTGGGCAATGCCCACCAAAGGTTTAAAACTTAGCTATTTGTTACTTACTTGCCGAACAAACTAAAGCATTACGAATAATTTTTACCTCAAACTGACAATCAGCAATTTGATGAGAATGAATGCCAAAATAACTCTCTATTAATGGCAATACGGCGGTAGCATTACCGTTAAATTTAACTAAGCCATACAAATCCATAACATATTTAGCTAGAGCATATCGAGCTTTTGCTTCAGTATCAGCTATGATAATAAAAGGGTCGTCAATATACTCAATTGTGATATTTTTTAACCCTGCTTTTTCAGCTAAATAAAACATTTCTTGCTTAGAAAAATGAGGATAATCGTGTCTAGTTTTTGAGTAATTAGTAACAATATCTCCAAACCAATGAGCCATTGCACCTCCTTCCTCAAAATCATGAATAACTAATCTTCCACCATCTTTTAAAATTCTTGCACCTTCCTGAATTGCTTGCAGACGGTTTGTAATATGATGAGTGCCATAAGCATATAAAACAGCATCTACAGAAGCCGATTTTAACCAGAAAAGGTTTTCCGCACTTTGCCATGTTGCAAATAAATCCTTTTTCAAAGTATCTTTAAACATGAAATAGGAAATGTCAGAGTTAATAAATTGTGGCTTATTCTTCGGTTCTAAAATCAAGTTTGCTACTTTATTAACATAGCCATTACCAGCTAATAAATCGGCGATAATGTAATTTTGAGAAAAGTTTAAACTACCATCAAAATTTAATAACTCTAAAAGTTTTTTGACTCCTTCTTGACGAACTAAAAGTCCAGATTCAGCATTATTTTTCCAGTCTTGACCTCTTGCTTCTAAACTAAATTCATTACTATTGATAATTAAGGTTTTCAATTCAGGATGTTCTAAGATATTTGAGACGGGATTAAGTACCGAAAATATCTTAGAAAAGTTCGATTTTAAGTCAATAGTTTCATAGAATAAATCTGTTTTAATTAGGGATAAAGCATTAAGACTTTCAACCAGATTGTTTGTTTGAGTTTCTGAGTAAAGTTTTTTGTAAAATACCATTAATATTCCTCCGTTATTTGAGTTAAAAAATAATTAGAGTTTACTGAAGACAAGCTATTATCAATAGTGACTAAAATACTGATTCAGCAAACTCCATCGAGGCTTACCAAACAACAGGAAAACCGGTATTTAGAGCAACAATAATTATTACTTCTAAACAACTAAACAAACCGAGGTAAGAAATTAAAATCATCAAACAAACATTGATTACATCAGGTGATAACCATGTTTTTTGGTAAGATTGATTAGTAATACTTTGAGATTTATTCATGGTTTGAGTTACTTCCATATAAAATTGTCAAGGTTCTACTTTAAAGGGCTTAATAAAGTGTTAAATCATTA
>CAYPSO010000117.1:10605-12723 GCA_964413275.1 uncultured bacterium
TAGTTAAAAGGTTAAAACTTTCTGGGGATTACGATGAGAAAGTTTAAAGTTAGTTAGA
Organism: uncultured bacterium; assembly: GCA_964413275.1. Lineage (GTDB taxonomy): Bacteria > Cyanobacteriota > Cyanobacteriia > Cyanobacteriales > JAABRE01 > JAABRE01. Next base: position 10,664 of record CAYPSO010000117.1, read on the forward strand.
TTTTTTGAAATAATTTTTGTTCTACTTTTTGTAACCTCCTTTCCGATTCTCGATTTTTTTCAATAAACTCTTGAATTTCTTCTAAACTGATGCCAGTTTTCTCATTAAGATTTTGAAAATTATCTTTGATGGCATCTATAATCGATCTGACTTTTTCAATCCGAGCGATTAATTCTTTGGTGGAAGTTTTACCCGTAAAATTAGCTAAAATTCTGCTAGGGTAATTTACAGATATAGCTTCGATGTCTTTTTCAATTTGTTGAATGTGTTTTTCAACCCACTGAAATCTTTTGTGAAAAATCTCCACAATATCTGATTTGGGATTAGCTGTATCTAAATTACTTGGCTCTACATTTATAGATGAAGAAACAAGTTTTACTGATACTTCAGTTTCCCCTGCATGTTGAGGCATTTAATTCCTCCTTTACTAAACAGTATTTGAGTTTAACTTTAAATTACTTTTGATAAACTTTTGAAGTTATTAAAAATTCATTATTAACCCAAAAATGATCGTGAGTAATCTTGTTGTTTACCTCTCATGTTTAATGTTATATCATCATTGCAGTTAGAAAAAATAGTAGCTTTTAGGGCAAATTAATAAGCGTAACTAATTGTAAATAATCCTAAATAACTCAAAATAAGAATTAGCAATATTGAATGAATAGTCATTAAGATTACAGCTATTATAAGTTATATTCAAAAAAATTCTCAAAATCATGGAGTAAAAGAAATGTTAGCTGTAACAAATAATATCACAAATAAAAATTGTCTTCAACAGGCTTTTTTAGAAAAAATAAGTCAAGAAATAAAATTTAAAAGTGATATTCATGAATGTGTATTTTCGGTGCGCTTTAATCCTAAAAACTATGGTAAAAAACATACAGATATTGCCGAGGACATTACTAAAGCTTTAGGAGGGTTTTCAGAAAACACCATCAATCCCACAGTCTCAAAGGTAGCGAAAAAAGTCATCTGTGCTTTTAAAAAGGAAATAGAAGGCGATGGAATTTGTCTTGATACCATTAATTTAGAGTCAGGAAATGGCTCTCCGGGTTGTCCCGATGATGATGCAAAATCACCTCATAAACTGATTTATAAATGGTTGTGGGAAAAAAAATTTCCTCGTGAAGCTTGGGATTTAGCTAAAAATATTGCAGTTTATGCTGATGACAGACTCAAACAAGTTGAAAAAATAAACCGCAAACCAAATACCATTGATGACGATACTCGCAAACCAAATATAGATGGACTTCCAGATGATGGTAATTACTTTATTAAAAATGAATCTTATTGCTTACAAGTAACCTTAGAAGAAAAAGGCAATCTTTTGTTGATTGAGGAGGATAACACGGGATGGAAAGGTTTGATTTGTCCATCTAAAGCTTACGCTCAATTGCCTTATCTAGAGCTTGAAGCAAATAAACCTTTTTATTTACCTCCTTCGGATAAGTCTTATTCATTGAAATATTCAGAAACAGGTACGGAGTATTTTTTGGTAATTATAACTAAAAATCCCATAGAACTTTCTTGGCTGCAACCGGATTCTAGTTCTAAAGATTTTGACTTAAATGAGGAGCGTCTTACGGAGCTATTTACCCTTGTAGGAAAACAGGATAATAGTCAGGTTTTTTACAAGAAGTTTGTAGTAGTAGAGGATTAAAAATTAGTAAAAGTTCTATTTACAGCAGCGTAGGGTGGGCAAATATTTTAAAACCTTTATTAAAAATAATTAGAATTAATGATTTGCCCAGCTTATTACTTTTTTTGTAGTTAATTTACCTTAAAAAGGAAGTAAAGGAGAATAAATTGTGGTTGAGAAAGTTTTTATTATTGGTTTATTAATAATAACTATTATTGTTTTGATAACTTGGGTTTACCAATATCTATCATCACTACGAATTTTTAAACGAATAGATGCAATTAATGCCAAAGTATTAGAGTTATATCCTCAAGGTAAATATTCTGAAATTATTGATTTATGCCAACAAGCTTGCGCTCTAGCGGAGGAATATTCCCTTACTAATCATGAATCCTATGCCATAACTTTGGATAATTTAGCC
>CAYPSO010000118.1:0-12709 GCA_964413275.1 uncultured bacterium
ATGACTATACTTTCCGACTTCTGAGTAGGTTTGAGTAACTTTAGTTGAGCGGTTTGTAATCTCCCATAAGTTTTGTTGAATCATTTTTAATATATAACTAATACATCATGTAGCTTCATATAAATAAAGTATTCCCAAATTTATAGTTAAAAATATCATCTTGATAAAAATAAAAATTCTTTACAAAAAATTTTTGATTCAGTGAATTTACTTAAGCTATTTATCTAGATAATTTTCATTAATTCAGTAATTTAGACAATTCACAAACACTAAAATAACAACTATCTTTAATTTAAAGAACTATATATCACTAATCAAATCAGAAAGTTTGTTTAAAACTTAAAATCATCATCTATATGGTAGAAAATCAGATAATCGTATATAAGCAACCTCAAATCGGGAAAGTTATTAAAGATTTAAGAGCAGAAATGGGATTAACCCAAGAAGAATTGGCAGCAGAATTGGGTGTTGTTTGTCCCACCGTTAACCGTTGGGAAAATGGACGTGCTCAACCATCTCGTTTAGCAATAAAATCTATTCAAGATCAAATCATCGCATTAGGTGAAAAAGGTCAAGAAATAATTAATCGACATTCTTCTTAAAAATTAATCGTAGGTATGGTTTATGTACAAATTTAACGACGCAATAAACTCGATACACCAACTTATCGAGGATCAAACAGAAAAAAACCCCAATAGCGTAGCAGTAATTTTTCAAGAGCAGCAATTAACCTATCAACAACTTAACCAAAAAGCTAATCAACTCGCCCATTACCTCAAAACTTTAGGTGCAGGAGCACAATTGCTTGTGGGAGTTTGCGTTGAGCGTTCTCTAGAGATGCTAATAACTCTTTTAGGAGTTCTCAAAACAGGAGCAGCTTATGTTCCTCTCGATCCCGCTTATCCCTCAGAGCGTCTAGCTTTTATGTTAGAAGACTCCGAGCTATCTATATTAATTAGTCAACAATCCCTATTAAAAATATTACCAGAACATTCAGCAAAAATAATTTCTATAGATCAAGATTGGCAAACTATTTCTGAATATAGCAAAGAAAATCTAGACAGTGGTGTAAATGGAGAAAATGTCGCTTACACCATTTACACTTCAGGCTCTACCGGCAAACCCAAAGGGGTACAAGTGCTGCACGCCGGTGTAGTTAATTTTCTACAGTCAATGAAATGTGAACCCGGAATCCTACCAGAGGATATTCTTTTGGCAGTTACCACCATTTCTTTTGACATTGCAGTTTTAGAACTATTTTTACCCTTAATAGTGGGTGCTTGCGTTGTCATAGTCAGTCGAGAAGTGGCATCCGATGGTGGAAAACTATCCCAAATCATTGCTGAGTCTGATGCTACTATTCTACAAGCTACTCCGGCAACTTGGCGAATGCTTTTATCTATAGGTTGGCAAGGTAATCCAAAACTCAAAATTCTCTGTGGTGGGGAAGCCATGCCCCGTAGTTTAGCCGATCAATTACTAGAGAGATGTTCCTCCCTCTGGAATATGTATGGGCCGACGGAAACAACTATTTGGTCAACAATTTATCCAGTTCAACCAGATGGGGAAAAAGTATCCATTGGTTATCCCATTGCCAATACCCAAATTTATCTCAGAGACCAATTTTCTCGCCGTCAAACTGACCCCTTTAAACTAGCAGCACCGGGGGAAATGGGAGAATTATATATCGGTGGTGATGGACTAGCAAGGGGTTATCTCAATCGCCCAGAAATGACTGATGAACGCTTTATACCCAATCCTTTTAGCGATCAAGCCAATGCTCGCTTATATAAAACAGGAGACTTAGCCCGTTATTTACCCAACGGAAATCTAGAATTTATTGGCAGAGTTGACCATCAGGTTAAACTTCGTGGCTATAGGATTGAATTAGGAGATATTGAAGCAGCCCTAAGTCAACATCCCAATGTAAAAGAAGCAGTGGCAATTGTCCGTCACGATGGCTTAAATCAAGACCGTTTAGTGGCTTATCTCGCACCGAAGTATCATCCCTTAGATACTCAAAAAACATTGGCAGGCAGTGAAATTCAGGCTCAAATAGCACAGCAATGGCAATTTCTTTGGAACACAGCCTATAAAGGCTCTCAAAATAAGTCAGAGCCAACTTTTAACACCAGTGGCTGGACTGATAGTTATACTGGTCAACATATTCCCGAAATTGAATTAAGGGAGTGGGTAGATTGTACCGTTAACCGTATTCTTGCCTTAAAACCCGATCGCATTTTAGAAATTGGTTGTGGTTTGGGACTTTTATTATTTAGAATTGCGCCCCATTGTTCTCGATATTTCGGCTTAGATATGTCCCCAGAAGCCATTAACTATATTCAAGGACAATTACAACAGCAACAAGGGAATTGGTCACAAGTAACAGTAACTCAACAAGCCGCAGATGCCCTTTTAGACATAAAACAGGGTGAATTTGATACGGTAATTATTAATTCTGTGATTCAATATTTTCCCAACCTTGACTATTTAGTTAGTGTCCTAGAAACGGCAGTAAAAGCAATTAAGCCCGGAGGTCAAATCTTCATCGGTGATGTTCGTAATTTATCTTTGTTAGAAGCTTTTCACACTTCTGTTCAATTATATCAAGCTTCTTCTTCCCTATCCACTGCTCAACTTCGTCAGCGCATTTGGGAACAAGTAGCACAGGATCGAGAATTGCTTATCGAACCAGAATTTTTTGCTGCTCTTCAACAGCATCTGCCACAAATTGAGCGAGTAGAGATTCAATTAAAAGAGGGTGCTTATCACAATGAAATGACGAGATTCCGTTATGATGTGGTTCTTCATATTGGAACAGGTAATCAAGCTTCGATCCCCCCAACCCCCCTTGTTAAGGGGGGCTACGGGGGGATCGATTGGCAGCAAGAGGAACTTAATTTAAGCAAAATTCGCCACTTTCTTACTGAAAACAACCCGGAGCTTTTAGTTATTACTCAAGTTCCCAATTCTCGACTTGTACGAGAGATAAAAGTTAAGGAATTGCTATCAAGTCCTGATTGTCCTGAAACCGTAGGTGAACTACAACAGGCATTACAGGATTTATTAACCATTGAAGAGGCGATCGAACCACAAGCTTTATGGAATTTGAGTGAAGATTTACCCTATGATATTCAAATTGATTGGTCAAGTGCTAACGGTTACTATGATGTAATTTTTCAGCGCAAAGTAGAAAATACTTCCAGAAATCATTGGGCAGGTTTAAGGGTTATCAATAGTACCAAAGAACTAAAACCTTTGAAACATTACGTTAATAATCCTCTTCATGCTAATGAAATCAGGAATTTAGTACCTCAACTTCGTAATTTTCTCAAGGAAAAATTACCAGATTATATGGTTCCTGCTGCTTTCGTGGTTATGGAAGCACTGCCCTTAACACCAAACGGCAAACTCGATCGCCGTTCTTTACCCGAACCAAGTCAAATCAGACCTGTGCTTGAGTCTGTATTTATTGCGCCACAAAGCCCTATTGAAAAACAATTAGCTCAAATTTGGTCTGAGGTATTAGAAATCGAGCAGATAGGCATCCATGATAACTTTTTTGAATTAGGAGGCCATTCTTTGCTGGTAGCTCAACTAATTAATCGGGTCAAAGAAACTTTCGATCTTGAATTATCCCTATTGAGCTTTTTTCAAATGCCCACCATAGCAAAACTTGCAACTGCGATCGATATATCCCTCACAACGGGAAATAAATCTCTAGATATTGACCTAACTCTGATTGACTTAGAGGCTGAAGCTATTTTACCTGATGACATTTGTGTGAATAGTTCTATTCTTGCACCTGTAGAAGAACCTCATAATATTTTGTTAACTGGAGCAACTGGGTTTTTAGGAGCATTTCTGCTCCATGAATTATTACAACAAACCCAAGCAACTATTTATTGTTTAACTCGTGCTTCGAGTCTAGAAACGGCTCAACAAAAAATTCAGAAAAATTTACAACGATATGGACTAATAGAAACAAAAATCAGCGATCGCGTAATTCCTATTTTGGGCGATTTATCTCAACCACTTTTAGGTCTTTTATCGGATAAATTTGATGAATTGGCAGATAAAATTGACCTAATCTATCATAACGGAGCATTAGTTAATCTTATTTACCCTTACCCAGCCCTGCGAGCCGCTAATGTTTTAGGAACTCAAGAAATTCTCAGATTAGCTAGTCAGATTAAACTCAAACCCGTTCATTTCATTTCTACCCTTGATGTCTTCCAAGCTCCTAGTTATCTTAGCCAAAAAACTATCTTAGAAGCAGGAACTTTAGCCTATGGTGAGGAACTAGAAAATGGCTATGCTCAAAGTAAATGGGTAGCAGAAAAATTAATGATGGCTGCTTGGGAGCGAGGCATTCCGGGATCTATTTATCGTTTAGGAATGATTGTTGGCCACAGTCAAACGGGAATGTCGAAAACTGATGATTTAGTGGGTAGGCTAATTAAAGGCTTTATTCAAATGGGTAGTCTTCCCAATCTCGATCTTAAAATGAATTTAACTCCTGTAGATTATGCTAGTCAGGCCATCGTACATTTATCAACACAACCAGAATCTTGGAGCAAAGCGTTTCATCTAGTTAACCATCATAGCCTTACCTTAAATCAACTGCTTGATTATATGCAATCTCTGGGCTATCCTCTCCAGAAACAAGATTACAATTTCTGGCAAAAACAATTACAGTGCCTAGATACTAAGCAAGATAATGTTTTAACTCCTCTGAAATTTTTATTTAAACCAAGGAGTGACGAAAAAGAAGCAACCTATCTAGAAACTCTTGTCTTAGACAAATTTAATTGCCAGAATGCAATCAATGGATTAGCAGGAACAAATATAATCTGTCCCCCTATGGATATGAAATTACTCAAAATTTACTTTTCCTACTTCATTAAAAGTAGATTCTTGCCACCACCCAATTCTCTAAAAATTCGGTGAATTGAATTGGCAAAATCAACCAGCAATCACCCCTTGGTTGCTTCAAGTCCTAATGATCGATGATATCAACTTCAGATGATCACTATAAATTCGTACACAATCTTAAAGAATGGAGTTTCTCACAATGGTATTTAAAATTGAAAATCAATTAATCTCTCAAAAGACTCTTGTAACTTCCAAGCGTAAATCTATTGGTTCTAAACTATTTTTTCATATCCTAGGGGGTGCTCTCTTCGGTTTGGGTGGTATCTCATTTTTCTTTTACCAAGCCTTAGAAGTCCGGGCTAAAGATGAAATTAGGGGTAATCTAAATACCCAAGTTAAGCTGATTGAAGGAGAACTCGCAAGAGTAAAACAGACCGTATATGATTTGGAAGGAGCAGTTCAAGTTCTACAGCGTCAAGGCGCTCAAGAAGCAGAAACCTATAAACAATTAGTTTTTGCTTTATATAATCAAGCAAATCCCTTGAAATATGCCCTAGGATTTGGTCAACTTCCCGGAAAAATTATATCTGATCGTGAATGGTTTTGGCCTTTCTTCTTTAATCATTTAGATGTGGAAGGTCAAATCGGAAAGCAACTTCCCTCACCCCATGAAAAAATTCGCTATGTAGATCTCTATGAAGAAGACAACTATCCTGAACAGGCTTATTATCAAGAACCTCTAGAGAAAAAAGAGTATTTTTGGCTAGAACCTTATCAGTGGAATGGCTTGACTCTAACAACTTATAATGGTCCAATTCTTAATCAAAATGGAGAAATGATCGGTATTGCTGCCCTTGATATTAACGTCACAGCTTTAGGGGAAAAAGTTAAAGTACCTGTTACCCGAGGAGGCGGTTATTTCTCTATTATTAGTCAGCAAGGCAACCTGCTGGCTTATCCCCCTGAAGAAGACAAAGCTAAGGCTTTGGCAACTTACAAAGATATTCCCAGCCTCAAGGATATATGGAATGAAATCAACCAGCAAGATGAGGGATTCTTACAAACAGAGGGTAAATACTTGGCCTATAAAAGGGTTGAGGGAACTAATTGGTTAATGTTGGCAGTGGTTCCTCAATCATTGGTACTACGTCCAGTGTTAGCAATTACCCTAGGGGGTGCGGCCGGTGCTGGTGTTGTATTAGCTGTGGTGGTTACTTGGTTTGTGAGACGACTAAACCAACGTCTGCAACCTATTCTTGATGATTGTAATAAGCTAATCGAAACAGATAATCAAAGAACAAATCGTTCAAACCAAAACCTAGACGAGATAACCGACCAAGAGAAGGAATACAGAGAAATGGATCAAGGTGACGAAATCGATCTGTTAGCTTATTCTTTCAACCGTATGACCACACAATTAAAAAGCTCTTTTGAGGAATTAGAACTGCGAGTTCAAGAACGCACCTTGGAACTTAAAGAAGCTAAAGAAGTAGCAGATGCTGCTAATTCTGCCAAGAGTGACTTTTTAGCTAATATGAGCCATGAATTGAGAACTCCTCTCAACGGAATTTTAGGTTATGCTCAAGTTCTGCGACAGTCAAGAGATATTCCGAAAAAAGACAAGAGTAAAGTTGATATTATTAATCAGTGTGGTTTCCATTTACTTACCCTAATTAACGATATTCTTGATCTCTCGAAAATTGAAGCCCAGAAAATGGAACTACACCCCACAGATTTCCATTTACCTTCCTTTTTGCAAGGGGTAGCTGAAATTTGTCGCATTAAAGCCGAGCAAAAAGGCGTTGATTTTATTTATCAATGTGAAGGAAAATTACCTCTTGGTATTCAGGCTGATGAAAAACGTTTACGACAGGTGCTGATCAATTTACTTAGTAATGCCATTAAATTTACGGATCAGGGTCAAGTGACTTTCCTAGTTAAATCTCAGAAACTTAATAATGTAGTGCATTCAGATGGAACAACCATTTATAGCTTCCGTTTTGAGGTTGCGGATACTGGAATCGGAATTGATCAAGATCATGTTGAGAAAATTTTTATGCCCTTCGAGCAAGTTGGTAACGTTAAAAAGCAAGCTGAAGGTACTGGACTAGGTTTAGCTATTAGTCAGAAAATTACTAACCTGATGGATAGTAGTTTACAGGTAACTAGTAAATTAGGAGAGGGTACTACTTTCTGGTTCGATGTAGAATTTGCCGAGGCCAGAGAATGGGCAGAAAAATCTCAACTCTCTAAACAAGGCAAGATTGTCGGTATCAAAGGAGACAAACCAACAATTCTGGTGGTAGATGATCGTTGGGAAAATCGCTCTGTGGTGATTAGTTTACTTGAACCCTTGGGTTTTGAAATTAAGGAAGCAGAACATGGCCAAGACGGTTTAGAAAAAGCACAGCAACTACAACCCAATTTAATTATTACGGACATTGCCATGCCGATCATGGATGGTTATGAAATGTTAACTCAGTTGCGCAAGTTAGCTAACTTTAAAGATATACCTGTAATTGTCTCCTCTGCCAGTGTCTTTGAAACAGACAGGCAAAAGAGCTTAGATGCTGGTGCTAATGATTTCTTACCTAAACCAGTGCAAATTGAATCACTCTTAGAAGCTTTAGAGAAACTGCTTAAATTAGAATGGCTATATGAAGAAGAAAAGCAACCAGAAATAAAAACTGTAGTTGAAAACCAAAGCGATGAAATTGTGCCTCCTTTACCTAATGATTTAGCTGTATTATTGGACTTAACTCGGAAAGGCTTAATTAAAAAACTAATTCAAGAACTCGATCGCCTAGAAGAAGAAAATAGCAACTTAATTCCTTTTAATCAAAAAATTCGTGAGTTTGCTCAAAAGTTCCAGCTACGGCAAATTCGTTCCTTTCTTGAGCAATATCAAAGCAATTAGCGGTTAGCGATTAGCTGTTAGCGGTTAGCGGTTAGCGGTTAGCTTTAATCCTTCATAATTCATAATTCATAATTCATCCTGACTCCTAGCTCTTAACTATTAACTAATATGGAGAAGTTACAATGCCCAATTCATTTTCTGAAAATATCTTACTGGTAGATGATAATCCCACTAATTTAGAGGTACTGTCTGAAACCTTACTTGAAGCTGGTTTCCAAGTAGCAGTTGCCATAGATGGATTGAGTGCCTTAGAACAAATAGAATATGAAACCCCTGCACTCATTTTACTTGATGTGATGATGCCTGAATTAGATGGGTTTGAAACCTGTCAACTACTACGGGAAAATTCTGCTACTGCTGATATTCCAGTGATTTTCATGACGGCTTTAGCTGATACAGAAAGTAAGGTTAAAGGATTTTCTCTAGGAGCAGTAGATTATATTACTAAACCATTCAATCAGCAGGAAGTTTTAGCCAGAGTCAGGATTCAGCTTAAATTGCGTAATTTAGCCCAAACCTTAGAAAATCAAAACCACCTGCTAAGACAACAAATTCAACAACGGCAAAAAGTAGAAATATCCCTCAAAAAAGCCAAAGAAGCAGCCGATTTAGCTAATCGAGCTAAAAGTGACTTTTTAGCGAATATGAGTCATGAGATTCGTACTCCTCTTAATGGCATTATGGGATATGCCCAAATCCTGCAACGGTCAAAAAATATAACCGATCAAGAACGCAAAGGATTAGCTATTATTCAACAATGCGGCTCTCATCTGTTGACTTTAATTAATGATATTCTCGATCTCTCTAAAATTGAAGCCCAGAAAATGGAACTTTCCCCTGTCGGTTTCCACTTTCCTGCTTTTCTTGAAGGAGTTACAGAAATTTTTGGCATTCGTGCTCAACAAAAGAAAATTTCCTTTATTTCTCAATTCGATCCCCATTTACCTACGGGGGTTTTTGCTGATGAAAAGCGTTTGCGACAAATAATTATCAATTTACTTGGTAATGCGGTTAAATTTACTCAACATGGAGCAGTTACTTTTAAAGTTGAAATCTTAGAATCTAGCCCAGCAGATTCTCCTCAACCATCTATCAAAGTTCGTTTTCAAGTACAGGATACGGGAATAGGAATTAGTGCAGATAAACTAGCTAAAATATTTTTGCCCTTTGAACAGGTTGGCGATAATCGGTTTCAATCTCAAGGTACTGGATTAGGATTAGCTATTAGTCAGAAATTTTTAAGTCTGATGAACAGTAGTCTTAATGTGAAAAGTCAACCAGATAAAGGAAGCATTTTTGGGTTTGATGTCATACTTCCTCTTAGCTCAGAATGGTCACAGTCAGCTAGAGATGCCTATCAAGAAACGATTATTGGTTTTAAAGGGGAAAAACGTAAAATCGTGATGGTAGATGATCGTTGGGAAAATCGTTCAGTTATTCTTAGTTTACTCGAACCTATTGGTTTTGAAATTATTGAAGCCAATGACGGAGTTGAGGGATTGAAAAAAATAGCACAACATAAACCCGATCTAATTATTGCCGATTTGGTGATGCCTAAAATGGATGGGTTTGAGATGATTCGCAGAGTGCGACACGCACCTAAATTTAAAGATACTCCTATTATCGCTTCTTCGGCTAGTGTCTTTGAGGCAGAACAATCCGATAGTATTGCAGCCGGAGCTAATGAGTTTTTGTGCAAACCTCTCTCAGCAGAGATTTTACTAGAAATGTTACAGTCTCTTCTCAATCTTGAATGGATTTATGAAGGTGAAGAAAATAATACAGACGATAACTCATCTGAAGTTTTAGCAGAAAATTCAACTGAAATAGCAATTCCTGATGAGGATACCATAGTTCACCTTTATAGTTTAGCGAAAAAAGGCGACCTAGATGAAGTTTTAGCACAGGCCGATCAATTAGAGCAACAAGATAAAAAATACGCCATCTTCCTCAAACAATTGCGTGAATTGGCTGAGGGTTTTCAGGTTAAACAACTGCAAAATTTTATCCAAAAATACTTAAATTCTTAGTAATTTAATTAAGAGAACATTTTTATAATAAAAAATTTTATTAAAATAAATCAAATTAAGAAAATGACTAATAAACTTATTAATGGAATTAATTTATATAAGGGAATTATTTTAATTGTTGATGATAATCCAACAAATTTATCAGTATTATCTCGTGCCTTAAAAGATGCTGGTTTTAAGAGTCGAGTAGCCATGGATGGAGTAAGTGCTCTCGAACAAGTCAAAGAAGATCCCCCAGAACTGATTTTGTTAGATATTCAGATGCCTGAAATGGATGGTTTTGAAACTTGTAACCATTTAAAAGCTAATCCTGCAACTAAAGATATACCAATTATTTTTATTACTGCATCTGTTGATTTAACTAACAAAATTAAAGGTTTGTCACTAGGAGCAGTGGATTATATTACTAAGCCTTTTCAACATGAGGAAGTAATTGCCAGGGTTAAAATTCATCTGACATTAAGGTTTTTAATGCAAAAAGTTCAAGAGCAATCCTTGGCATTGCAAGAAGCTAATCAAGAACTATATAAATTGGCTAATTTGGATGGACTCACTGAAGTAGCAAATAGACGATGTTTTGATGAATATATTAGGCGGGAATGGAAGCGTCATGCTAGACAACAAGAACACATTTCCTTAATTTTATGTGATATTGACTATTTCAAGCCATATAACGATCACTATGGCCATCTTGTTGGCGATGATTGTTTAAAGCAAGTAGCACAAGCCATTAAACTTATACTGAAACGTCCTACAGATTTAGTAGCTCGTTATGGTGGTGAAGAATTTGCCATTATTCTTGGCAATACACCCCTTGAAGGTGCTATTCATATAGCTGAATTAATTCAATCTCATCTTAAAAAGCTACAAATTGCTCATTGTCAATCTAAAGTGAGTTCTTATGTTAGTTTGAGCTTGGGAATTACTAGCCAAATTCCTATTCCTAAGTCTTCAATAAATTCCTTTATCAATTTAGCAGATAAGGCTCTTTATATAGCCAAAAAAGAAGGTCGTAATCGTTATGCTACTTTGTTACCATAGGGATTACTTTTAACTTAAATTTATCAATATTTTTCAATAATAAATATTATTAACAGGAATTATCTTATGTTTGAAATTAATGATTATCAAATCCATAAAAAAAATAGAAATTGTGAGTCTATAGATAAATATTTATTTGCTAACCAATTTGCTAACCAACAATTAACGCAAGTTGCTTTTGAACTAATTAATGATGCTATTATTATTACTGATTGTTTTGGTAGTTTACAATTTATCAATCCAGCAGCAGAGAAATTAACTGGATTGTCTCTGCAAGATATTCAATCTCTACCTATCTATGAAGCATTGCAATTTATTAATCAAAATACTTTTGAACCTTTAGAAAATTGTCTTGAAAAAGTTTTATCTCAAAATCACACAATAAAAGAAGATAGCAATTGTTTGCTGGTTCGATCTGATCATACTTTATTATCTATTCAAAAGTCTATTGCTCCTATCCACGATCATAATGGTGAAGTGCTTGGTCTAGTTTTTGTGCTTCGGGATATGAGTCATTTTTCTGAATTAGGCGAGGGCACATCTTTACTTATTCAAGATTCTTTAAGTGGATTAACTAACCGTTATTCTTTTGAAAAATTTTTACAAGAAGCAATTTCTAGTACCCAAAACTCAGAGCAAATTCATGCTTTATGTTATCTAGATTTAGATCATTTTAAAATTATTAATGAAACCTGTAGTCATGAAGCGGGAGATGAATTTTTGCGTCAAATTAGTGCTTTGCTCCAAAAACGAGTGCGTAAAAGCGATGTTTTAGCTCGTTTAGGTGCAGATGAATTTGGTTTACTTCTTTACCAGTGTGGCTTAGACTCTGCACTTAAAGTAATTAATATTTTGCGTGAAGAAGTCAAAAAATTTCAATTTGTTTGGGGTGAGCATACTTTTAATTTTAGTTTGAGTGTTGGAATTGTTATTTTAAAAGATAACAGTGAAAATAGCTCAAGTTTATTGAATCTAGCTGACTCAGCTTGTACTATGGCTAAAAGTAAAGGTAGAAATAGAGTCCAAATTTATGAAGCTAACGATATTGAATTGGTAAATCAGCGAGGAGAAATTCGCTGGCTTTCTCGAATTTTTAAAGCTTTAGAAGAAAATCAATTTGTTTTGTACCATCAGTCTATTGTTTCCCTAGCTTCAAGGGAACAAGGAGAGCGCAAATCTTGCGAAATTTTGGTTCGCCTTCAAGATGAAGATGGGAAAATTATTCCCCCCGGAGCTTTTATTCCTGCGGCAGAAAAACACGGACTTATGCATTTAATAGATCGTTGGGTCATCTCTAATCTATTTACTTATCTTGGAAAAAATTGTTCTTTAAGTGAAAAATCTGTGGCAGAAAAAATGAATTATAGTATTAATTTATCAGGGGCTAGTCTTAATGACGATCGCTTTTTTGATTTTGTTAGAGAACAATTGACTTTACACTCTATTTCTCCTGAAATTATTTGCTTTGAAATCACTGAAACTTTAGCAATTTCTAATTTGAATCAAGCTCGTTTACTTATGCGGGAGCTTAAAGCTCTGGGTTGTTCTTTTGCCCTAGATGACTTTGGTAGTGGTATGTCTTCTTTTGGCTATCTTAAAAGTTTGCCTATCGATTATCTCAAGATTGATGGAGTTTTTATCAAAGATATTCTAGAAAATCAAGTTACCTGTGAAATAGTTGAAGCAATTAATCGCATTGCCCATATCATGGAAATTAAAACCGTTGCTGAATATGTGGAAAATAAGGATATTATGCTTAAACTAAGACAAATAGGTATTGATTTTGCCCAAGGTTATGGAATTGCTAAACCTTCGTCTTTAATAGTTAGTAGTTAAGAGCTAGGAG
>CAYPSO010000119.1:0-12352 GCA_964413275.1 uncultured bacterium
GACTGCATTTATCTCGATAACAATGCCACAACAAAAATAGACGATGAAGTATTAGCAACAATGCTACCTTACCTAAGTACCTATTACGGCAATCCTTCTAGTATGCACACCTTTGGCGGACAAGTAGGTCGAATCGTTCGCGAAGCCAGAAAACAGGTAGCTTCCCTATTGGGAGCAGAAGATTCAGAAATTATCTTTACCAGTTGCGGTACTGAAGGGGATAATGCAGCCATTATTGCTGCCCTGAAAGCTCAACCTAATAAAAAACATATTGTTACTACAGAGGTAGAACATCCAGCGATTTTAAATCTGTGTAGAAGATTAGAAAAAGATGGTTACACTGTTACCTATCTTTCAGTTAATAATAAAGGACAGCTTGATTTAGATGAGTTAGAAGCATCCTTAACTGGCAATACCGCAGTAGTTTCTGTGATGTATGCGAATAATGAAATAGGTGTAGTTTTCCCCATCGAACAAATCGGACAAATCGTTAAAGAATACGGCGCATTATTTCATGTTGATGCAGTACAAGCTGTAGGGAAAATTCCCTTAAATATGAAAACCAGCACCATCGATCTGTTAACCCTTTCTGGTCATAAAATACACGCTCCTAAAGGTATCGGTGCTTTATATGTGCGTAAAGGTGTGAGATTCCGTCCTCTACTAATTGGCGGACATCAAGAAAGAGGACGCCGAGGCGGAACAGAAAATGTACCGGGTATAGTTGCGTTAGGTAAAGCTGCTGAATTAGCACAACAACATTTAGCAGATATTAATCGGGAAAAACTGTTGCGGGATAAGCTCGAACAAGGCATACTCTCTACTATTGCCAATACCGTAATTAACGGCGATCCTATTAATAGATTACCTAATACAACTAACATAGGGTTTAAATATATAGAAGGCGAAGCAATTCTATTATCTCTTGACCAATATGGTATCTGTGCTTCTTCTGGTTCTGCTTGTACTTCTGGTTCTCTAGAGCCATCCCACGTACTCAGAGCTTTAGGACTGCCCTATAGCGTACTGCATGGCTCGATTCGCTTTAGTCTATCTCGTTTTACTACAGAAGCAGAAATTGACAGAGTTCTCGAAGTTCTGCCCAGTATCATTAATCGTCTTCGTGAACTTTCCCCCTTCAATAGCGATGATGCTGATTGGCTCAAAGAACAGGAGTTAGCTGTTAGTCGTTAGTAAATTTTAAGAATAACAATAACTAATAACAAAGGACAAAATCATGTGGGACTATACAGATAAAGTAATGGAACATTTCCATAATCCGCGCAATCAAGGTGCGATTACGGAAAAAGAACAAGGAGAAGAAGTTGTAACCGGAGAAGTAGGTAGTATTGCCTGTGGTGATGCCCTCAAACTCCACCTTAAAATTGACGAAGCAACTCAAACTATTAAAGATGCTAGGTTTCAAACCTTTGGTTGTGCTAGTGCGATCGCATCTTCTTCAGCCCTGACTGAACTACTTAAAGGTAGAAAGGTAGAAGAAGCATTGACGCTAACTAACAAAGAAATTGCCGAATCTCTAGGTGGATTACCTGAAGAGAAAATGCACTGTTCGGTAATGGGACAAGAAGCGTTAGAAGCTGCTATCTATAAATATAAAGGCATTCCCCTAGACACCCATGAAGATGATGAAGGAAATCTTATATGTCGCTGTTTTGGTGTCAGTGATACAAAAATTAAAAGAATTATTCGTGAGAATAATCTTACAACTGCAGAACAGGTTACTAATTATGTTAAAGCTGGTGGTGGATGTAGTTCGTGCTTACCAGATATCGACGATCTGCTCTATGAAATTACCACCGAGAAGGAGAAAAGTTTGGAGGTGGCAACAGAAGTTTGGAATAATAGCAATTCATCTCCTGTACCATCAACCCCAACCACTCAAACCACAAAACCCTTAACTAATCTACAAAAAATTACCTTAATCCAACAGGTAATAGATCGAGAAATCCGACCCATTTTAGCTGAAGATGGCGGTGATATGGAACTATTCGATGTCGAAGGAGATGTGGTTAAAGTTATCCTTCAAGGTGCTTGTAGTGGCTGTGCTTCTTCCACTGAAACTCTAAAACTTGCCATCGAAGCTACTTTAAAAGACCGCGTCTTACCCACTTTAACTGTTGTATCAGTTTAATCTACAGCATACATCTAATACCTAACTAAAATGTTTACATCTAACCCCTACTATCGTGGAGAGCGTTCGCCCCCAGAGCGTATTTTCCACCAGGATTAAAGATTAGTACACCATGAAGATTAATAGTTCGCCGGGAACGGAATTTCCCAGAATAATCAATCAAGTAACAATTATCTTGCATGGTTGCGATCGATAAATCCCCTTCCATTCTAATTTCCTTCCTTTTGTACTTTAGATTTTCAGCGCAAATTTTCCTAAACACTAAACTACTCTCAAAGATTCAGATAACAGCAACAAGCAAGAATTGAGAGTTCGCAGGGACGAAATTCCCCATAAATACGGATTAAAGTATTACTTAAACTTCACATATTCTTGCTTCGTCGCATCTGAAAATCTATTCCTTTCGTGTTTCCATTAACTTCTAAACAATTTAACGAGAAATAATCATGAGACAAATTGCATTTTACGGTAAAGGCGGTATTGGTAAATCTACTACTTCTCAAAACACCATCGCCGCACTTTCAGAAACTCTAAGGGTGATGATTGTTGGTTGTGATCCTAAAGCCGACTCTACCCGCTTAATGCTTCACTCTAAAGCTCAAACCACTATCTTACACTTAGCAGCAGAAAGAGGTTCAGTAGAAGACCTCGAACTCGAAGAAGTATTACTCACTGGCTATAATAACGTTCGTTGCGTTGAGTCTGGTGGTCCTGAACCCGGTGTTGGCTGTGCAGGTCGTGGTATTATCACTGCTATTAACTTCCTTGAAGAAGAAGGTGCTTACGAAGACCTAGATTTGGTTTCCTACGACGTATTAGGTGACGTTGTGTGCGGTGGTTTCGCTATGCCTATCCGTGAAGGTAAAGCTCAAGAAATCTACATTGTTACATCTGGTGAAATGATGGCAATGTATGCAGCTAATAACATCGCTCGCGGTATTCTTAAATATGCCCACTCTGGTGGTGTTCGCTTAGGTGGTTTAATCTGTAACAGTCGTAAAGTTGACAAAGAAGTCGAACTAATTGAAGCTCTAGCTGAAAAACTTGGAACTAAGATGATTCACTTTGTTCCTCGTGACAACGTGGTTCAACGGGCAGAGTTACGTCGTATGACTGTTATTGAGTATGAACCAGATCATCCTCAAGCTCAAGAATATCGTACCTTAGCTCGCAAAATCGAAAACAATACCGACCTAGTAATTCCTACTCCCATCAGCATGGACGAACTCGAAGAATTATTAGTTCAGTACGGATTTATGGATTCTGATGAAGAATACAAAAAAGCACTCGAAGCTGATAAAGCTACTGCTAACGTCTAATTTCGTAGGGGCATGGCATGGCCATGCCCTCTAAAAACCTAATCACGGAGAAGGGAACATGACAACTGTAGAACAGAAACAAGAATTAATTAAAGAGGTACTAGAAGCCTATCCTGATAAAGCCGCTAAAAAGCGGAAACCTCACCTCAATGTTCACGAAGAAGGCAATTCCGATTGCGGCGTAAAATCCAATAAAAAATCCGTTCCTGGGGTAATGACCACTCGTGGTTGTGCCTATGCAGGAGCAAAAGGGGTAGTTTGGGGTCCAGTAAAAGACATGATCCACATCAGTCACGGGCCTGTAGGTTGCGGTTACTACTCCTGGTCAGGTCGTCGTAACTACTACATCGGTACAACTGGCGTTGACACTTTTGGTACAATGCAGTTTACCTCTGATTTCCAAGAAAGAGACATTGTTTTTGGTGGAGATAAAAAACTCGCTAAACTGATTGATGAATTAGAAATTCTTTTCCCCTTAAGCAAAGGTACTACCATTGAATCTGAATGTCCCATCGGTTTAATTGGAGATGATATTGAAGCTGTTGCCAGAAAGAAAGCCAAAGACACTGGCAAACCAGTAGTTCCCGTCCGTTGTGAAGGTTTTAGAGGTGTTTCCCAATCTTTAGGACACCACATTGCTAACGATACAGTTCGTGACTGGGTATTACCCAAAGCTGATGAATATCGCAAAACTCCAGACGGATATGAACCAGGCCCCTATGATGTTAACATTATCGGTGACTATAACATTGGTGGTGATGCGTGGCCTAGCCGCAGACTTCTCGAAGCTATTGGTTTGCGTGTAATTTCCCAATTCTCTGGAGATGGTACATTTAATGAAGTGGTTATGACTCCACTAGCTAAAATGAACCTAATCCACTGTTATCGGTCGATGAACTACATCTGCCGTCACATGGAAGAGAAATATGGTATTCCTTGGTTAGAATATAACTTCTTTGGCCCTAGTCAAATTGCTAAGTCTTTACGCAAAATTGCTGCTCAGTTCGATGAAACCATTCAAGCCAAAGCCGAGCAGGTAATTGCCGAACACGAAGCTGAAATGAAGGCGATTACTGATAAGTATGGTCCTCGTCTCAAAGGTAAAAAAGTTATGATGATGGTTGGTGGACTTCGCCCCCGTCACGTAATCCCTGCATTTGAAGATTTAGGCATGGATGTAATTGGTACTGGTTACGAATTCGGTCACGGTGATGACTACAAACGTACCGCAGACTATGTTAAAGATGGCACAGTTATCTACGATGACGTAAGCGGTCATGAATTTGAGGAATTTGCTAAGAAATTACAACCTGACTTGATTGCAGCCGGAATTAAGGAAAAATATGTCTTCCAGAAAATGGCATTACCTTTCCGTCAAATGCACTCTTGGGATTATTCAGGTCCTTATCACGGTTATGAAGGCTTTGCCGTATTTGCCCGTGACATGGATTTAGCAATCAATAATCCAACTTGGGATTTAATCAAAAATCCTTGGGAAAATTAATCAATCATTAGTTATTAGTCATTGGTAGATAACAAACAACTAATGACTAATGACAAAAAACAAACATCCACAAGCAATCATATTTATTCTCTTTAGAGGTAGAGCATCATGACTCAAAACGCCGAAAATAATGTAGAAAATAACGTAACTTCCACTGTAGCTCCAGAACCACAACCCGGTGTAATTCAAGATCACTTCGATTTATTTCAAACCGACACCTATCAAGACTTATTTGAATACAAGCGTCAGTTTGAAGGAGCGCACAGTCGAGAAGAAGTAGCTCGCATCGCTGAGTGGACAAAATCTTGGGATTATCGCGAGAAAAACTTTGAACGTGAAGCCTTAACTGTTAACCCAGCTAAAGCTTGTCAACCCTTGGGTTCTCTTTTTGTAGCTGCTGGTTTTGAAGGAACTTTACCCTACTCTCATGGTTCTCAGGGTTGTGTTGCTTACTTCCGCACCCACTTAACCCGTAACTTTAAAGAACCTTTCCAAGCTGTTTCTTCTTCCATGACTGAGGATGCGGCAGTGTTCGGCGGACTCAAAAACATGATTGACGGGTTGGCCAACTCCTATGAACTATATAAGCCTAAAATGATTGCCCTCTGTACTACTTGTATGGCGGAAGTAATCGGTGATGACTTAGGTTCTTTTATTCAAACCTCAAAAAATGAGGGTTCAATTCCCCAAGATTTCCCCGTACCCTATGCCCATACTCCTAGCTTTGTCGGCTCTCACATCACTGGTTACGACAATATGCTCAAGGGTATTTTAGAGTGCTTAACCGAGGGTAAGAAAACAGAAACTACCAACGGTAAATATAACTTTAACTTAGGTTTCGACCCTTATATTGGTAATATTCGTGAATTAAAACGCATTCTCAACTTATTTGGTATTGACTACACCATTCTTTCTGATAATGCCGATGCTTTTGATTCTCCTAACACTGGTGAATTTCAAATGTACAATGGCTTGACTAAACTTGAAGATGCTGCTGATTCCATTAATGGGGAAGGTACATTCTTCTTCCAAAAGTACACTACTCCTAAAACTCAAGAATATATTAATAAAGAATGGGGTCAACCAACCTTTAACTTCCGTCCTTTCGGTATCAAAGGTACTGATGAGTTCTTAACTAAACTTTCCGAACTTACTGGTAAGCCCGTACCCCAAGAATTAGTAGAAGAAAGAGGTCGTGCAGTGGATGCGATCACTGATTCTCAAGCTTGGATTCATGGCAAGCGCATTGCTCTCTACGGCGATCCCGATCATGTATTTAGTTTGGTTAACTTCTTATTAGAATTAGGTGCAGAACCTATTCATATCGTCGTTACCAACAGCAATCCTGAATTTGAGGAAGAACTACAAGCCGTTCTCGATGCTAGTCCTTATGGTAAAGGAGCTACTATCTGGGCTAAGAAAGACCTGTGGCACTTACGGAGTCTAATGTTTACCGAACCCGTAGATCTATTAATCGGTAACTCCTATGGTAAATACCTCTGGCGTGATACCAAAACTCCCTTAGTACGCATTGGCTATCCTATCTTCGATCGCCATCATATGCACCGCTATGAAACTTTAGGTTATAAAGGTACGCTTAACCTCCATAACTGGATTGTTAACACCATCCTTGATGAACTCGATCGCCAAACCATTATTCCTGCGAAAACAGATATTTCTTTCGATCTAATTCGTTAATTAATAACTATTAGCTATTGGCTATTGGCTAATAGCTAATTGCTAATAGCTTTAAGGAAAATTATGAAACTAGGAGATGTAGAACTCGATCAAGAACCAGAGTTCAAACTTGAATCTAAAGTTAGAGTTCGTAAAAAAATTCGTAACGATGGCACATTCCCCGGCAGACAAGTTGGTGAAACCTTAGCCAATAAAGGAGATGAAGGATATATTATTTCCATCGGGACATATTTGCAAACCGCTTATATTTATTCCGTTCATTTTTTGGAAACTAATAACGTCGTAGGTTGTTTGGGGAAAGAATTAGAATTGGTTTCAGAAAAATAAGGCAATTATGGATAGTCAAAACCATTTTCATTCCCCAATTACTTATAAAAAATTTTCTTTCGATCTCTTTTATCCTTTACGTCTCTGGGTAAATAGTATCGAAGTTACTAACGAAAATTTTGCTCATTTCTGTTGTAACTTAATTCCTTGTACCTGCCCCTTTGAGCGCGATGTCACTATTTTGGGACGAACTTTTCACATTCCCGCTCTATGTAAACTTAACCCCCTTTATAACGAAGTTGTAAGTTTGCGCCTCCGCGCTCTTGCTTATTTAGAAGGGGATTGTGGAGAAGATATTACCCAATATATTTGTTAATTATTTGTCATCATTCATTGGTAGGGGTCAACGGCCGTTAACCCGTACAGATCAATAAATAAACAACAAAGGACAAAGGACGAATAACAAATAACAAATAACAAAGGACAAAAACCAATGGCAAAACCAAAAATCGCAGACCTCCTCAATGAACCGGGTTGCGAACACAATCACAAAAAAGAACAAGGTAAAAATAAAGCTTGTAAACAACAAGCCCAACCCGGAGCGGCTCAAGGAGGTTGTGCCTTTGATGGAGCGTCCATAGCCCTTGTCCCCATTACCGATGCGGCTCATTTAGTTCACGGGCCGATTGCCTGTGCGGGTAATTCTTGGGGTAGTCGGGGTAGTTTGTCTTCTGATGCTACAACCTACAAAATGGGTTTTACCACGGATATTAGTGAAAATGACATTATTTTTGGCGGTGAGAAAAAGCTCTATAAAGCCATCGCCCAAGTCATCAAACGCTATGATCCTCCTGCTATCTTTGTTTATTCTACCTGCGTTACTGCTCTGATTGGAGATGACTTAGATGCAGTGTGCGAAGCAGCTACTCAAAAATTCTCTACCCCAATTATTCCCGTTAATTCTCCCGGTTTTGTTGGTAGTAAAAATTTGGGTAACAGGTTAGCTGGAGAATCTCTCTTAGATTACGTTGTCGGTACTGCTGAACCAGAATATACCACTCCCTACGATATTAATTTGATTGGCGAATACAATATTGCCGGGGAACTTTGGGGGGTACTGCCTCTGTTTGAAAAAGTGGGTATTCGTGTCCTCTCCAAAATTACGGGAGATGCAACCTTTGAAGAGATTCGTTATGCCCATCGTGCCAAACTCAACGTGATGATTTGCTCCAAAGCCCTAATTAATATGGGACGTAAAATGGAGGAACGTTACGGCATCCCCTATATCGAAGAATCTTTCTATGGCATTGCTGACATGAACCGTTGTTTGCGGAATATTGCCGCCAAAATAGGCGATGAAGCCTTAAAACAACGAGTAGAAGAAGTAATTGCTGAAGAAACAGCCAAACTCGATATTGCTTTAGCACCCTATCGCGATCGCCTCAAAGGTAAACGCATGGTGCTATATACAGGAGGAGTAAAAAGTTGGTCGATCGTTTCTGCCGCTCAAGATTTAGGTATGCAAGTTACGGCTACCAGCACGAAAAAAAGTACGGAAGAAGATAAAGCCAAAATTAGGGAATTATTAGGTAAAGATGGCATAGAACTCGCTAAAGGTAACGCTAAAGAGCTATTACAAGTAATTGCTAAAACTAAAGCCGATATGCTCGTAGCGGGAGGACGTAACCAATATACTGCCCTCAAAGCTCGAATTCCCTTCCTCGACATTAATCAAGAACGTCATAACCCTTACGCTGGATATGTCGGACTGATTGAAATGGCCAAAGAATTCGATCGCGTCCTTTATAGTCCCATCTGGCAACAAGTTCGTCAACCAGCACCTTGGGAGCAAGTAATAAGTAATGAGTAATGAGTAATGAGTAATAAGTAATGAGTTAACTTACCATCCTTCTGGTTTGACTTGCTCCCAAATTGATTTAATTTCTTGTTCAGAAAAAGCATTTTCATGTGCTGCTTCAGACAAATCTAATAATCTACGCCAAGCAAATGTTCTAGCTACACGAATTAATTCCTCGTCTGGATAGGCTGGATGTACCCAAACCTCCATTTGGCTAGTAGGAATGCCATCTGAAATTAAGTTAAATGTGACCTTGTGATAAGGCTCAGAAAACCCATCTCTTGTAGTCAATTTTTCAAATTTAGCAACCTTGAGCGCACTGGAATGATACATAAAAAGTTACTCAAAATATAGAACGAACTTAGTATATTTTACCTTGCGGCTTATTGCTAACTATCTGAATTAATTTCTTTTCATTCCTCGTTCCTTTTTTCTTGTTCCTCATCCCTTAAAAAGCCATGACTACTACCGTTACTAAGTCAAAAAAATCCGTCGCTGTTAATCCCCTTAAACAGAGTCCTCCTTTGGGTGCAGCCTTAGCTTTCTTAGGATTAAAGGGAATTGTACCTTTGTTTCATGGTTCTCAGGGTTGTACTGCTTTTGCCAAAGTGTTATTAGTACGGCATTTTCGGGAAGCGATTCCCCTGGCAACTACTGCTATGACTGAAGTTTCCACAATTTTAGGAGGGGAGGAAAATATCGAACAGGCAATTTTAACCTTAGTAGAAAAAGCCCAACCAGATTTGATTGGTTTGCTCACTACCGGGTTAACTGAGACACGGGGGGATGATATGCACGGTATTCTCAAATCCATTCGTCAGCGTCATCCCGAACTAGATTATTTGCCGATTATTTTTGTTTCTACTCCCGATTATAAGGGTGCAATGCAAGATGGTTTCTCGGCCGCAGTACAGTCAATTGTAGCAAATGGTTACGGTAGCTCTGTAGAAACGTTTGAGCCAACATCAGTAAAACAAATAACGATTTTAGCTGGTTCGTTGCTTTCCCCTGGGGATGTCGAAGAAATTAAAGAAATAGTCACCGCATTTGGTTTAAAACCCCTAGTTATCCCTGATTTATCGACTTCAGTAGATGGACATTTAGACGATGATTTTAATAGTAAAACTCCGGGAGGTACTTCCCTAGAACAGTTACAGCAATTAGAGCGATCGCTTTTTACCATTGCCATTGGTGAAAGTATGCGCCCCGGAGCAGAAATCTTACAACAAAAATTCGGTATTAGCTATAAGGTTTTACCTCGTTTAGCAGGTTTAGCGGCAGTAGATCAATTTTTGTGGCTGTTGGCAAAGATTGCTATGGACAAAAATGAGGGCGATACACAAGTTAAACCCCAAATTCCCCAAAAATATCAACGCCAACGCCGTCAGTTACAGGATGCGATTCTTGATACCCATTTCTATTTAGGGGGTAAAAAGGTTTCTTTAGCACTCGAACCAGATTTACTCTATCAAACCAGTTGGTTACTTAAGGAAATGGGGGCAGAAATTCAATCGGCTGTAACTACTACTAAGTCGCCTTTGCTTGAAGAATTGCCTTGTGATAATGTCACTATTGGGGATTTAGAAGACTTAGAAGATTTAGCCTTTGGTTCGGATTTAATTATTACTAATTCCCAAGGAAAAAACCTCGCCGAAAAACTACATATTCCCCTTTATCGTATGGGTTATCCTATTTACGATCGCCTTGGTAATGGTTCTCGCTGTTTAATCGGTTATCGGGGTACGATGCAATTTTTATTCGATCTTGGCAATATTTTTATTGAATTAGGACATTAGTTATTAGTTATTTGTAATTAGCAAGAGAGTAAAAAAATGAGTCCAGTTTTAACTTTAGAAAATCCACCACAGTTAACTAAGTCAACTAATTTTTCTCATCCTTTTCTGCAAGAATTTATTAAGCAAATTCGTCTAGCAGATACTTTTGGTAAATTCAATAATTTAACTGATGAATTACTGATTGAACAGTTAATTATTGCTTCAGATAAAGAAATTGTTTCTCCCAGAAATCTTAATTTAGATCCAATTAATCAGCTTGTAATTCATGCTTTTTATGGAGCTATTGGGGTTAACATCGAACAAAAAACAGGACATTCTACAGAATTATTTATTAATTTAAAAGGTAGAGAATTTAGTTCTGCTGTTATTTCTTGTGGTGGAGTTATAGTTTTATATTCTCTAATTTGGGGATATAAAAACTTTGGATTTATCTCTATCAAAGAGTTAATTGAATCTGCTGAAAATTATATTCGTGATGCTATTACTAAAGCCAGTCTCTATTTAGATTTTGTTTATTAACTATTAAAACCATAAATTACAAACCGCCAACTGTTCAGTAATCAGTTAACGAATAACCACTAACTACTAACTACTAACTAATATTAGGAGTTTCCCACAGATGAAAGTCGCCTTTGCTACCCAAGATAATGTTCATATTAATGCTCACTTTGGTTGGGCAAAACAAGTTGATATTTATGATGTTTCTGCGAATGGTTATAACTTTCTCAATACAGTTGAATTTGGCGGAGACCTCAAAGAGGATGGTAACGAAGACAAATTACTTCCCAAAATTAATGCAGTTGCCGATTGTACGATCGTTTACGTTTCAGCGATCGGAGGCAGTGCTGCATCTCGTCTGTTGAAAAATCAAATTACCCCACTCAAAGCCGAAAATCAAGACGATGAAATTGCCGATGTTCTCAACAGTTTAGTGAAAACATTAGGCAATCCTCCCCCTTGGTTGCGTAAAGCCTTGGGACAAAATGCCAAAAGCTTTGATTTTGATGATGAAGAAGAATAGTTATTCGTTATTCGTCATTAGTAAAAATAGTCCTCCTTATAACAAAGGACAAACACTCATTAACTACTAATAATTATGACTACAACAACTACTAAATCCGAAACTAATACCAGCATTGTTGAAGAGAGTACCTTTTTAAAAGAGTTAGTGCTGCAAGTACGCGCACAGGATCATTATGGCGTTTATCGCAGTTGGAAAGATGAATTAGTGTTAGCTAATTTTGTAGTTACCAAAGAAAAGAAAAGCCAGATTTCCGTAGAAGGAGATGTCGATTCTGCGACTCAATTAAGGATTATCTGTTTCTATCGGGCGATCGCAGCTTGTATAGAGAAGCAAACTGGTAAACTCTGTCAAGTTGTTATCGATCTTTCCCATGAAGGCTTTGGTTGGGCAATTGTCTGGACTGGAAAATTGATGGTTCTATCTCGTACTTTACGGGATGCTCAACGCTTTGGCTATCCTTCCTTAGAAAAATTAGCGGCTCAAGGAGAAAGATTAGTCGAATCGGGAGTTAAAGCTATTCAACAGTTTCCTGATACTGCCAATGCTTAAGTCAGTAGTAGGGGCAGATGGGTATTCTGCCCGTACAGTAATCAGTTATTAAAGAAAATGGTTCAAACAACAACACAAACCCCAACCCCTGAAGCTGTTGCGGAGTTAAAAACCAAAATTAAACGCCTCAACAGTAAAGCAGGTCAAATGAAAATGGATCTGCACGATTTAGCCGAAGGTTTGCC
>CAYPSO010000120.1:0-12088 GCA_964413275.1 uncultured bacterium
GTCCGACTCTGGGCTGTTTAAGAATCCCCTGTCTTCAGACATGGGGAGTATCAATAAAATCTAGATTATATTCTACCTATACCACCATAATATCTCAAATTATTTACTTTAGTTGCTATTAGTATTTGTAATAAACCCCAATATATCAAGAACAAGACTAAAATTTTATTAATTTATTTCTTTTCTAAAAACAGCTTAGGGGATACCAATTTAACTAGAAGGGATTTAAAATTGTGGTCAATTAAATAGTATTGGCAAAAAAAGATGAATAATTTTTTGAAAACTATAGTTTTACCAGCAGTTTTTATCGGTATTTACGTACCAATAACTTTGGCTCAAACAACCACAACAACTGAAGAATCACCCCTTGATTCCATTTCAACCCCTATAGAAGAAACAGATATACCGACAGTAGAAACAATTAACAATGAAATAACATCAAGTTTTAGGTTTGTCCATAAATTTATTATCGACGATGGTGCTGCCGGAGATTTATTCGGTTATGGGGTAGCTATGGAAAATGAGAATATTCTTATTAGTGCTACCTATAGTGATAATAACGATCGCATAGACAATGGTGCAGTTTATTTATTCGATTTCGATCGCAAACTATTAAAAAATAAAATAACCTTGAATAATGACCTAGTTGTTGAGGCGGACAATAAGGAAGAAAAAAATGAGAAAATAGATGTCAATTTGGTCAATAATTTATTTGGTTATGCCATGGCAGTTAAAGATGGTTATGCCCTTATTGCCGCTCCTTATAACGATGAGAAAGCTATTAACGCTGGTTCAGCCTATTTATTTGACTTAAGTACAGGGGAACAAAAGCAACAGTTTAGTGCTGATGATATTGCGGCGGGTGATTTATTTGGGTATGACGTGGCCACCGATGGTAAATATGCCTTAATTAGTGCCCCCTATAGTGACGATCGAACTATTACTCCATCAGAAGAAACACAAAAGCAAAAAAAAGATGAGTATGCACAAAAAGGCACAGACAGGGGTGCTGTGTATTTATTTGATTTGATGAGTGGAGAGCAATTAAATAAATTAGTTGCTAAGGATCTTTTTGATGGAGATTTATTTGGTTATGCTGTAGCCACTGATGGTAAATATGCCTTAATTAGTTCTCCCTATAGCGATAGACCATCTAGTGATGAAGAAACCGAGCCAGAAATTGATGTTGGTGCTGTCTATTTATTTGACCTAACTACAGGAGAGCAAGTACATAAATTTGTACCTAATGATGCTAAAGGCGGAGATGTTTTTGGTTTAGCAGTGGTTATTCAGGGAAATTATGCCCTAATTAATGCTATTTATAGCGATAACCAAGGGACAAATAGCGGAGCCGCATACTTGTTTGATATTACCACTGGTCAACAAATACGTAAATTTTTACCTGATGACGGAGCAGAGGGAGATTTGTTTGGTTTTTCCCTAGCGATGAATGATAAATATGTTTTAATTGGTTCTCCTTATCAAGATAGTCAAGAAGCTAATCAAGAATCAGAAGAAGAAGACAAAAAAGACAAAGATAAAAAAAGTACCGAAGGAGTTGATCGCGGAGCTGCTTATTTATTTGATTTGAATAGCGGTGAACAACTTCAGAAATTCGCCCCCGAAGATTTGCAAACTGGAGATGTTTTTGGTTATTCTGTAGCTATGAATGATAAATATATTTTAATAGGTTCTACCTATGCCGATGATGGAGAAGAAGTCGATCAAGGTTCAGTTTATTTATTTGAGTTAAGTACAAGTCAATAAATAAAATCCTTCGTGGTGTAGGGTGGGAAATGACCGCATTAATCTTAGGTGAAATTTAGCTTGCTGGATTCGTTGGGTTTCCTAACGTCAACCCAACCTACAAAATCTAAGGTTAGGACTATTTATTTTCTTTAAAATAAAAATATTGGGGAATTATTTGC
Source organism: uncultured bacterium (assembly GCA_964413275.1). Lineage (GTDB taxonomy): Bacteria > Cyanobacteriota > Cyanobacteriia > Cyanobacteriales > JAABRE01 > JAABRE01. The sequence continues at coordinate 1,929 of CAYPSO010000120.1, forward strand.
ATTTTTTCTAACCCAGCAATGCTGTAATAAATTTGTTCTGCCATAACTTGATTAGCTTCTTGAGTTAAATGAATAGCATCTACAAAACTAGGAACGGGATATTTATCATTTAGCTGATATAAATTCAAAGTTTTTATATTTTTAGGAAAAGATTTTTCCAATTTTTGAATAGGTTTTGCTAGTTGAGGATATTCATTTTTTACTTTATTTTGATAATCTGTTCCTAACTCTTGTAAAATACTTTTTTCTGCATCTGACAATTTATTAGGGGATTTTCCTGTAATTTCTGGTTGTAAAACAAAAATTAAGGGGATACCTGCTGTTACACAAAGATTAAAAATGTTTTGCTGATTTTTTCGATAACGTTCTATTCTTTGTTTTAATTCTTGTTCATCTTGGGGTAAATAAGCACTCAAGGATTTTAATTCTTCTTCTTTAACTACCAAACTTTGATGTACTGGAGAAATAGTTTCTGAAGGAAAAGATTTTTTCGCTAATTGGAGTAAATAAATTTGCTCTAATTTATCATTTACATAGTCATTTAGATAAGCCTGAAAATGTCCAGAAGCATTTTGAAGATATTGTTCTAATTTTGGAATTTCAGTTGCTTGACGGTTGCTAGGTAACATTAAATCTGCATAGCCGTCTAAAATTATAATTAAGTCAGGTTGATAGGGTAAAATTTCTAAAGCTAATTGAGATAATTGATTTCCTGAACTATAACCCGGTACCGCCGCATTAATAACTCGATATTCTCCTTGTTTAATTTTTGCCGGTAAAACCATTAATTTTTCTCGTAATGGTTGAAAAAAAGGAAAAACATCAGGGCGATAACTTTCTGGGTTTGCTTGTTGCTGTTGAACTCTTTGTTGTAATTTTTGTTCTAATTGATGGGCTATGGTACTTTGATTATTAGGAGATAAATGACCAAAAGCAATTGAACCACCTAAAAGAAAAATTCTAATTTCATTTTTAGGCTTTTGTAAAGGGAGAGGATCGTTATCTCTAAATCCTTGTTCGTTAATTTGCCAATATTCATTTTTTTGTGAGTTAATAATTTCATAACCAGAAGATAAATTTTTCTTTACCCTCAAACTACCTCGATGGGAAATTAGTTCATAGGGTTGTTCATTTTCGTTTAAAAATTCAAGACGGTAGGCTAATAATTCCTTTGATTCTTGGGGATTAATTTTTAATTCTTGGGTTTTACCTGTAATATCAAAAAACGATCTGGTCAGCATTTCTGCAATAATTAAAATAATAACTAAACATAAAGGTGTAAGGGTAATAAACCAAAGAAAAGAAAATTTACCTTTGTTCTGTTTTTGTTTATAAAAAAGACTACGGGAAGATCCTGTTTTATACATGAAATGATTTCCTTTTTGTTTTAATAATATTATCAGTAAATTACCTAAATTTGACATACTGAAAAAAGAGCGATAAATTGATCTATTTGATACCATTTACTTGCGCTTTTAGAAATATATTGCTGCTCATCAAAATTGTTTATTTAGAGGAGCATTCTTTCAAAACAAGCTGATTTTCAATAATGAGTTAGGTTTAAGTTATTTATAATTATCCACTATCAATTATAATCATTAACAATTAATGGTCGATTATAAATTATTGAAATGTCTTTAGGTTCAAAACTTTCTGTTCACATTGCTATTGCTCCTTTAACTTCAGCAGGTAAGGAAAATTTTGCTATCTGGGTGACTAATGCACCTTACACTGGGGGATATGTCCATGCGGATTGTCTATGGGAAGAAAGTTTAACAGCAAAATGGATAGCATGGCAAGAAATGTTTTCCCTTCAAGATGAGATTCATTTACCTATTGTTCACTCAAGTCAATATCCTGTCGATGTTCCCCTTAATCCAGAAAACTACGGTGGACAATTAATGCAAGAATTAGGGGTTAGCCTCTGGCGATGGGTTTTTGATGGTGTAATCGGCAATATTTTAGCCCAGAGTCAGGGAATTGCCATGGGACAAAATCAACTTCTGCGTTTGCGTTTAGATGTTAGCGATCCTAATTTAATTCCTTTACCCTGGGAAATAATGCAATCGGAAAAAGGTAAACAACCAATTTCTCTTAATGAACAAATTTTGTTTAGTCGTACTACCCATGATGTAGCAGCTTTAAACCATCCTTCCGTACAAGAGGGCTTAAATATTTTATTAGTTGTGGGAACAGAGAATCTAGCAGATGACACTCAAGTTGATAGTTTATCTCATCTCAAAAATATTTGTTTAGACGAAGAAGTAATAAGTTTAAATAAGGTGATTTGGGAAAGTTTATTTGCTGTGGATTCTCAAACTGTTTTTCCCCAAGTGATGAGTACGGTTGATACTTTATTACAACCAACTTCCCAAGAATTAATTACTGCTTTAGAAAGTGGTAATTATAATCTTATTTTTTATGCAGGTCATGGTCAACCTGGGCCTGATGGAGGAGTATTATTTTTAAGTGATAATGATGCTATTAATGGCACAGAATTGGCTCAAGTTTTAGTGCGTAATCAAGTAATTTTAGCGGTTTTTAATGCTTGTTGGGGCGCACAACCTGATTTAGAGGATCAGAAAACTATTGAACGCAGTAGTTTAGCCGAAGTGTTGATTCATCATGGTGTACCTGCTGTTTTAGCCATGCGAGATGCGATCGCAGATGAAGAAGCTTTAACTTTTATTAGAACTTTTACTAAATCTTTATGTCAAAGAATGCCCATAGATCAAGCAGTAGCTGTAGCTAGGCAACAGCTTTTAACTGTTTATAAGTTTAATCAACCGGCTTGGACTTTACCAATTTTATATTTACATCCCGAATTTAACGGAGAATTAATTAAACCAATTAATGAGAGAATTACGGAATTACCAGAATTATTAAATAATACAACTCACTCTAAACCAATTGCTTATTTATATTCCCTGACTAATACTCAAAAAAAATGGCGTATTCGTGGTGGTTTAATGCGAGTTGGCAGAAGTGATGAAAATGATGTAATCGTATCTGAACGTTGGGTAAGTCAAAAACACGCTGAAATTATTTGCCGAGATTCTTCTTTAAGCGATAGTGATTCTTATTTTTTAAAAGATTTTTCCCGTTTTGGAACTTTAGTCCAAATATCAGGAAGATGGCAAAAAGTTCTTCATCAAGAAATTCCTTTAAGGTCAGGAATACAACTAAAATTTGGTAGTATTCATGGAGAAACTTTAGAATTTGTAGTTGAAAGAGTGTAAATAATAGTTGGTAGTTGGTAGTTGGTAGTTCGTGGTTAGTGGTTAATTATTAGTTATAAAAAAAATTAGGGAAGAAACATTGTTTCCTCCCTGTTGCTGATTATGATTAGATTTTAATTTTTGTCTTAGTAGTTTCTCTCGTTTTTTAAGTTGCCGTTGTCTTGCTGCTCCACCTTTACCTTTGTCGTTTCTACCTTCACGACGAGGTGATTCCCATCTTTTTAGTCGCATTTTTTATATATTTATTGAGATTACATTTTCAATATAACATAAAAAAAATAATTGGTTGTTTGTTAAGAAACCACTAACCATTCACTATTAACTACGAACAACTAAGGAACTTGCGGTTAAATAAAGTACCATTTAAAGTAGGGTGGGCAAAAACCAACAGATCGAGTTTACCCGAAATTCTCAAAGTAGATTTTGCCCACCAAAAAATATATAAACTGGTATATTATTTGTTTGCTAATCCCTAATCCCTAACTACTAACTACGAACTAAAAGTAAGAGCTTTTCCTCGCACCTGGGTATTTAATTTACCCTGATTAAATACAACTTCACCTCCAACAATCGTAACCACTGGCCAACCTGTTAAATTCCAACCTTCAAAGGGAGTCCAACCGCATTTAGTTTGTAATTCTTCCTTTAATACGGGTTTATAATTTTCTAAATCTACTAACACTAAATCAGCGTCATAACCAACTTTTATTAAACCTTTATTGGGAATGTTATAAGCTTTAGCAACCGCCGTGGACATCCAATTAGAAACTTGGGCTACAGTACATTTTCCTGCCATTGCTTGGGTTAACATTAAAGGTAAAGATGTTTCAACCCCCGGCATTCCTGAAGGTGATTTAGGATAGGTTTGAGCTTTTTCTTCTAAAGTATGGGGAGCATGATCTGTGGCAATAAAATCTATTACCCCATCAAGTAAAGCTTGCCATAAAATTTGATTATTTTCAGGCGATCGCAGAGGAGGATTCATTTGAGCTAAAGTACCGATTTTTTCATAAGCTTCGGTATTTAATAACAAATGTTGGGGCGTAACTTCTGTTGTTACCCAACTAGGTTTTTCCTGACGTAAATATTCCGCTTCTATGCCTGTGGAAAGATGTAAAATATGTAATCTTCGTTGATACTTTTTCGATAGTTTTATGGCTAGTTTTGTCGCATTTAAAGCTGCTTGTTCGTCTTGTATTTCTGAGTGGATGCTAGGCTTTGTAATACCAGCAAATTGCTTACGTCTTTCTATAATACGGGCTTGATCTTCAGCATGAACAGCAATTAAGCGACTACCACGAGCAAAAATTGGTTCAATTTCTTTCTCAGTGCTAACTAATAATGCCCCGTGAGATGAACCCATAAATATTTTGATCCCACAAGTCGGATTAACACTTATTAAATCTTCTACATTATTCGCTGTTGCGCCAATAAAAAAGCCATAATTAACTAAACACTTATTAGCTGCCCTTTGTAATTTATCGTCTAAAGTTGCTTGGTCTATGGTTAAAGGCTTAGTATTGGGCATTTCCAAGAAAGAAGTTACTCCCCCCTTAGCACAAGCGCAACTAGCGGTAAATAAATCTTCCTTATGCTCCAATCCGGGTTCACGAAAATGTACCTGTGGATCTATGACTCCGGGCAACAAAGTTAATCCAGAACCATCTATGATAGTAATATCATCTTCTATTGCAATTTCGGGAGCTATCTGGACAATTTTACCGTCTTTAAGTTCTATATCTCCTAACAAAAAATTACCATTTTCAAGGAGGATACGTGAGGAACGAATTAAAACTTGATTACTCGACAACATAAGTTTAATACACAGTAAAATGATAAATAGTTAAACTAAAAGAAATATCTATTTTCTTTCTAAATTGAGGATTAATTAATACTAATCTAATCTGAATTATCTTTTATTAACTTTGTTAAATCGCTTAAATTTGAACATTAATTACTATGACTGATCTCAATAACCAACCCTCGGACGATTTAAAAATTAATCCCCACGGTCATGATAATCCTAAACAACCTCAACGACAAGAAAGAGAAGAGGAAAATGTTTGGGTTGAATTAGTTAAAACCTTAATAACGGCTTTCTTTTTAGCTTTTGGTATTCGTACTTTCGTTGCCGAAGCCCGTTATATTCCTTCTGAATCTATGTTACCTACTTTAGAAGTTAACGATCGCCTAATTATTGAAAAAGTTAGTTATCATTTTAAATTACCTCAAAGGGGAGATGTAGTAGTTTTTGAACCGACAGAAATTTTACAACAACAAAATTTTAAAGATGCTTTTATCAAAAGAGTTATTGGGCTTCCGGGAGAAACCATAGAAGTTAAAAATGGTACTGTTTTTGTTAATGGTGAGCCTTTATCAGAAAAATATATTGAAGAAGAACCAAAATATGATTATGGGCCAGAAATAGTTCCTGAAAACCAATATTTACTTTTAGGTGATAACCGTAACAATAGTTATGATTCCCATTATTGGGGATTTGTACCTCGCAGTAATTTTATCGGTAAAGCTGCTATACGTTTTTGGCCTCCTAATCGTCTGGGAGCTTTAAATCCATCTCCTCTTTATTCCGAGGAAAAATAATTAAATCAAAAAAAGTAGGGTGGGCAACATTTTAAAAACTGATACTAAAACAGTTATAATCAAATGTTGCCCACCTTATAGTTTAAAGTTTAAGAAAACAAATTAATTAGCGAAACATACTGCTAAGTGAACTATCCTCGTGAATACGCCAAATAGCTTCTCCAATCAAATTTGCTACAGATAAAACAGTTAACTGAGGAAACTTTTTCTCTTCAGCTACAGGAATTGTATTAGTAACAATCACTTCAGTCAAATCGCCAGCCGATAGACGAGAAACCGCAGGCCCAGAAAATACAGCATGGGTAGCACAGGCATAAACCTGACGAGCACCTTCAGAGAGTAACAATCTTGCACCTTCGACAATAGTGCCAGCAGTATCAATCATGTCATCAACTAAAACGGCAGTTTTACCTTCAACGTCGCCAATAACATTCATAACCTCGGCCACATTATGGGCTTGACGACGTTTATCAATAATAGCCAAAGGAGCATCATCAAGTTTTTTAGCAAAAGCTCTTGCCCTAGCAACACCTCCCACATCAGGAGATACCACAACTAAATCTGGTAAATTTTTACTAGCTATATAATCTAGGATGACAGGAGAACCATAAACATGATCGAAAGGAATATCAAAATAACCTTGAATCTGGGCTGAATGTAAATCCATTGCTAAAACTCGACTAGCACCAGCTTGGGTAGTTAAATTAGCCACTAATTTAGCAGTAATAGATTCTCTACCAGCATTTTTGCGATCTGCCCTGGCATAGCAATAATAGGGGATTACTGCTGTTATTTGCCGTGCTGATGCTCTTTTACAAGCATCAATCATAATTAACAATTCCATCAAATTGTCATTTACTGAGCGGCAGCAAGGTTGAATTAAATAGACATCACAACCTCTAATGGACTCCTGAATTTGAATATAAATTTCTCCATCAGCAAATGTTTTACTTATCATCGGGCCTAAATCCATTCCCAAATAGCGAGCGACTTCGCCCGCCAGAGGAATATTCGCAGAGCCTGAAAATAGGCGCAAACGATTAGTATCCGGTAAGCGTGGAAACATAGACTGAAGCGTTAAAGTTGCAGAACGGGTCACGGCGGTTTCTTTAACCTCAATTCACGGCAATATTATTATCTTCTTAACTTTATAACAAAAAAGCCATAACTTTTCCTAAAATTTATAATAAAATTGTAAAATTCGACACAGAAGAATATAACCTAATTTAATCTAAAGTACATAAAGATCGCTAATTTCACTACTATGAAGCAAATTTTGATTACAGGTACTGATACTGAAGTGGGCAAAACTATTGTCACGAGTTGTTTAGCGGCAATGGGGCAAAAGTATTATCCTGACAAGAGTTTGGGGATTTTGAAATTGATGGAAACTGGAGTAGGAGATACTGAAATCTATCAAAAACTTTTTCCCAATTTAGAAATACTGAGTCCTTTATCTTTTGAATATCCTGTAGCTCCTCCCATTGCTGCTGCTAGGGAAGGAAAAAATATTGATTTAGAAAAAGTCTGGCAAAGTTATTCTCGTCTGCAAAAAGAAAAGGATATTTTATTAATTGAGGCTTTGGGAGGCTTAGGCTCGCCGATTACCAATGAGTTAACTGTGGCAGATTTGGCTAGGGATTGGCGTTTACCGACGATTTTAGTAGTTCCGGTCAAGTTAGGTGCGATCGCAGCTACGGTGGCTAATGTGGCTTTAATTAGGCAAAATAAGATTAATTTGTTAGGTATTGTTTTAAATTGTGTTAATCCTGAATCAGAAGAAAAATTAGATGATTGGACACCGATTAATTTAATTCAAGGTTTAACCAGTGTCAGAGTTTTAGGAGTTGTCCCCCACATAAATGATTCTCAAGATTTAGATAAATTAGCTCAAATTGGCTCTGATTTGGATTTGTAAAATCTTACTGAATATATTTGAGATTGAAAAAAATTAACTCATGTAAAATTTAAAAAATAGAGAGTCGAGTATTAGCTTTTTATATTATGGTCAAGCGATCGCTACAAGCATCTTCATCTGGAATTCAACAAGCTAAACAAGCTTTTTCACTCAAGGGGTGGACGCAAGAAAATTTAGCGACAGAGGTAAACTTAAAAACTCGCCAGCCGATTTGGCGGTTTTTTACTGGGCAACCGGTTGATCGCCATGTCTTTATGGAAATCTGTTTTACTCTCGATTTAGATTGGCGAGAGATTGCCGATAATCCGCCGGCGGAATTTCTTGAACACGGAGATACTGCCCATCGGAGCATTGATGGTCTGGTAAAACAAGTGCGATCGCAACGCACGGAGACCATTCAAAACCAATGCGGCATTTTGCAGTTGCTAGACATCAGCCATCCCGTCAGCATTGATGACATTTATGTAGATGTCAATATTTTGGAGGAAATTACCAGCCAACAGTGGTTCGAGGTTGCCGAATTACCAAACTTGGGACCTGCTGAATTTGATCGCATCGGCTTGGGAGAGGTTGAGCAGAAACAAATACCCGGAATGCGGGCAGTGGAAACCTACTCCAAACTTAGGGTATTGGGTAAACCGGGGGTAGGCAAAACTACTTTTTTGAAACATCTTGCGATTCTGTGCGATCGAGGCGAATTTGCCGCCCATCAAGTGCCGATTTTCATCCTGCTGAGAGATTTCGCCGAAGAGTCTAGGGATAATGATAAGTTTAGCCTCCTGAATTACATTCGTCAGGCGTTTCTTACTTCGGGAATTTCAAACCCGTCTGTGGCTGAAACTTTACTGCAAGAGGGCAGAGTCCTGCTATTGTTAGATGGCATGGATGAAGTGAGCAAACAGGACACCACAGGGGTTCTTAGAGAGGTTCGCAAGTTCTCGGAAAAATATCACAAAAATCAGTTTGTGGCGACCTGCCGTACCGCCGCGCAAAAACTGCAACTGCAAGGCTTTACCGATGTAGAAATTGCCCCCTTTACCCAGACTCAAATCACCACTTTCGCACAAAAGTGGTTTACCGCATTCACTCAAGCGACCTCTCAATCTGGACAGGATCAGTCTGCTCAGTTTATTGAGAAGTTGGATTTACCCGAAAACTGGCAGTTTCGACAACTGATTGCCACCCCTCTGTTCCTGCATCTCGCCTGCTGGCTGTTTCATGGTCAGGAGAAATTTCCCGCCAAACGCTCTGATTTTTATAAGCAAGGGCTAGACTTGCTCCTGGGTAAATGGGATGAAACCAAGGGCATTGAACGGGACGAGGTTTACCGGGAATTTTTATTGCCGCAAAAAATGAGACTGTTGAGTCAGCTTGCAGCCGTCACTTTTGAGCAAGGGCAGTACTTCTTTGAGCAACGGGTGATTGAACAATATATTGAAGACTATCTACGGAATTTGCCCAGTGTAGCCCTAGAACCAGAGGAACTCCAAATCGAAAGCGAGGCAATCCTGAAAGCGATCGAGGCTCAACATGGGTTACTCACAGAACGGGCACGAGGAATCTTTTCCTTCTCTTATCTTGTGTTTCAAGAATATCTCACGGCTCGAAAAATCGTTGCTAATTATAATTTGCGAGCATTAGAGCAAGCCCTGGGAGGACTGGTAAGTCACATCAGCGATCCGCACTGGCGGGAAGTTTTTTTGTTAACGGCTGCCATGTTGCGAAGTGCAGATTCTCTAGTGCAGTTGATGAAGCAACAAATTGATGCCTTAGTGGCTCAAGACCCATACCTACAAGAATTTTTGATGTGGGCAAGCCAAAAATCCCGGACTATTCCATCCGAGCCTACAGTTGCAACCTCAAGAGCGTTTTATCTTGCCCTTGCTCAGTCACCTCATACAGCGGCTCAATTTGTTTTAGCCAGCACACTTGACCAGGGAATGTTTTTAGATACAGCGTTAGATAATTTGTTGCTAGAGTTTGCCATCGACCATAGTCAAGATTTTGCCTATGTCAATGCTTGTAGTGAGGCGCTCAACAACATTCTGGTAATGGTTCTGGATGCCGGATTTTATAAGTCCCTCCAACAATTAAAAGACCAATTGCCACCTCCGAGTCAAAACCAAGAACTGCTTCGGGAGTGGTGGAAAACTCACTATTCCGCTTGGGTGGAAAAGTTAAGGGCAATGATCGTTAAATATCGAAATATTAACCATCCCTGGCAGTTTAGCCCTGAGCAACAACAAATGCTGCAACGCTACTACGATGCCAATCAACTCCTGATTGATTGCTTGAATAGTAACTGTGAAGTTACAACAGCAATCCGGAAGGAAATTGAAGCCACTTTATTGTTGCCGCAACAGGAACTTGAAGACAGAGAGTGGCAATAGATCGGAAAATAT
>CAYPSO010000121.1:0-3776 GCA_964413275.1 uncultured bacterium
TAGAATCAGCCCCAGAAGTTGAAATTGTCGGTACTGCCAACAATGGTGTTGAAGCCATGTCCCTAATTGCTAAAGTGCAACCCCAAGTTATGGTGACTGACTTACATATGCCTCAAATGGATGGTTTGGAATTAATTAAACAAGTTATGGCTAGTTATCCTATTCCCATCCTCGTATTGAGCAATGTAGTACAAAAAGAAGATATTGATAATCGCTTTGCAGCGATGCAAGCAGGGGCTGTAGAAATTATGCCTAAACCTCAAGGAGGAGGAGATTCTGAAACACTCAGAGATCAATTAGTTAAGAAGATAAAAATTCTTTCTATGAAAAAAGTAACTCCAAAGCCAATTTAAAAGGTATTATTCTATAGTTAAAAGCTAACTAAATTTATAGTTGCTTTTCCTCAAATATTAAATTATAGATGTCTAATTTGCCTGTTAAAGTTTTATTAGTTGAAGATTCGCCTGTTGTTTTAGCAATTCTCCAACGGGTGCTACAATCTTCTTCAGAGATAACAGTAGTGGGAACTGCTAGTCATGGTCAAGAAGCCCTCAAACTAATTCCTGAATTAGAACCTGATGTTATTTGTACAGATTTGTACATGGTCGGAATGAACGGTATAGAATTTACTAAACAAGTAATGACAAACTACCCTAGACCAATTCTAGTTATTAGTAATGCAGTGGGTAAAAAAGATGAAAACAATGTTTTTCAACTTTTACAAGCTGGAGCAATTGATGTTTTTCCTAAACCAAGTACAGGATTAAGTTCCGATTATGAAAAAACGAAAAATGAGCTTATTGCTAAAATAAAAATTGTTTCAGGAGTAACTGTTTTTACTAAATCTTTCAAGAAGTTATCATCAGTTACCGAGGGAAAAAATATCTCAAATTCCCAATCATTATTTTTAGATAAAAAATCTAATCAAATAAATAAATCTACCTTCCAAAATACAAACATTAAGACACAACAAGATTATTCTAGTATAAAAATCCTAGCAATTGGTGTTTCTACTGGTGGACCGAAAACTTTACATAAAATATTCACTCAATTACCAAAAAAATTCCCTTTACCTATTATTTGCACCTTACATATTAGCCCCGGTTTTTTATCAGGATTAGTCACTTGGTTAAATCAAGAATGTTCTCTTACCATTAAAATTGCTCAAGCTGGAGAATTTCCCTCACCCGGAATAGTTTATTTTGCTCCAGATAACTATCATTTAGAAGTTAATTCCGAAGGTAAGTTTAGTATTTCTCAATCAAATATAGTAGATGGTCATTGTCCTTCTGTAACAGTTATGTTTGAATCAATTGCTAAACTTTATAGACAAAAAAGTATGGCTATTTTACTCACAGGAATGGGTAAAGATGGAGCAAAAGGAATGGAAACAATTGCCCAGACTGGAGGCATAACAATTGCTCAAGATGAAGAAAGTAGTATTATTTTTGGAATGCCTAAAGAAGCGATCGCATTAGGAGCAGTAAAACATATTTTATCTCTCTCAGAAATTGCTCCTTTTTTATTAGAAAACTTGAAGATTAGCAATTAGCTGTTATCTTTTTACAAATAACAAATAACTAATGAAAAATGATATTAATGAAGTTTTACTAAACTCTTTCATAAGTCTAGTTAATACAAAAACTGGTCTAGTGATTAGACCACAAGATCGAGATTTATTTAAACAAAAGATTGTACTAAGAATGCAGTCTTTAAAACAATTGTCTGCTGATGATTATTATTTATTACTTTCTACTAAAACTGAGGATAGTAATAAAGAGTGGTCTCGATTAACTTCATTATTAACTAATAATGAAAGTTACTTCTTTCGAGATAAAGATCAATTTGCCTTACTACGAAAAGAAATTTTTCCAGAGTTAATTGAACGTAAGCGTTATCAAAAAAAAATAAGAATTTGCAGTTTAGGATGTTCCACTGGACAAGAAATATATTCTTTAACAATTTTACTCAAAGAAATTATTCCCAATTTTCAGTCTTGGAATTTATTGATTTTAGGAGTAGATATTGACAAATTAGCTTTAAAAGAGGCCGAAAAAGGTATTTATGGAGCTTGGTCATTTAGAGGTACTGAAGACAGAATTAAGCAAGAATATTTTCAAAAAATTAAAGATCAATATCATCTAAAATCAGATATTAAAAATATGGTCAGGTTTCAACAAGTTAATTTAATTAACGATCTATTTCCTCTGCCTGATTTTGCTTTGAGAGAGATGGATTTAATTATGTGTCGTAATGTCTTTATATATTTTAATTCAGATAGCATCAAAAAAGTTATTAGCAAAGTATATAATACTCTTCAACCTTTAGGTTATTTTATTACTGGTCATACGGAATTATCCGAACAAAAATTAGATAAGTTTAAAACTTTAGTTTTTCCTCAGTCAATAGTTTATCAACGTCCTGAAAAGGCACAAGAAAAAGGTCAAGTTACTAAGATTGCTTTTCCTAAGCTGACTACTCCGACTCAGCCGGAAATTACTAAAAATTATCGCAAATTTTCCCTAGATTCCCTCACTGAGAAAGCTACACCTTCTCTGGAAACAAATAAAATTGATCAGCCTACTATCAAAGCAAAAATAGTACCATCTTCTCCGGTAATTAAATCCTTGACTGAAGAAGAACTTTTAAAGCAAGGAGAGGATTTATTAAAACAAGAAAAATATGATTTAGCGATCGCAAAAATTAAGGAATTATTAGTAATTAATAATCAAAATATAAAAGCCTATAATCTCCTAGCTCAAATTTATGCTAATCTTACTCAATATCAACAAGCGATCGAATTTTGTCATAAAGCATTACAAATTGATGAACTTAATCTGACTGCTTATAAATTATTAGCACAAATTGCTGAAGAACAAAATAATTTAGAAGAAGCTAAACGTATTTTAAAACAAATTATTTATTTTAAACCTTTATCTATTAGTGTATATTTTGACTTAAGTTTTATCTATGAAAAAGAAGGCGATTTAACAAGAATGAAAAAAATGAGAGAATCTGCCATAGACTTACTCAAGCAAATTCCTCCCACAGAGCAGATTGAAGAGTTAGGGAATTTAACCGCCTTGGAGTTAATTAATAAATGGTCAACAGAAATCTAGAGTTTGATTCATAGAGGTAAGATTAAAGATAATAATATTTACAGCAAAATTGAACGTTAAGTATAAAATATGAATTATCTCATTGCCGTATTACCAGATCGTATTCAAGCCGAAGAAGCCTATACAGCCTTAGAGAAAGCTGGCATTTCTCAAAAGCAAATTACGATTCTTGGTAAAGGTTATAAAAGTGCTGATGAATTTGGTTTAATCGATCCTAACGAACAAGCTAAAAAACGTGCTTTCATCATGGCTTATTGGTTAGTGCCTTTTGGTTTTTTTGCTGGTTATGGTTTTGATTTAATTACTGGTTTAGATACCTTTAGTTGGGCAGGAGAACCCGGAAATCACATTATCGGAGGTATTCTCGGCGCATTTGGTGGTGCTATGGGTAGCTTTTTTGTCGGTGGTGGCGTTGGCTTATCTTCTGGTAGTGGTGATGCTTTACCCTATCGCAATCGCCTCAATGCTGGTAAATATTTAGTAGTGGTTCAAGGCTCAGAGTTTCTGAAAAATAAAGCTACTGGAATTTTACGTCAATTTAATCCAGAAAATCTCCAAGGTTATGCTACTTCTGAATATTAGACGAATTGCATTCGTCAGGGAATAGGCAATAGCGGTGGAAGCCCGCGACGACGTTAGTCGCAAGGGAGCGGTGAG
>CAYPSO010000121.1:3876-9783 GCA_964413275.1 uncultured bacterium
AGGCAATAGTAAGAAAAATAGATAATTTCTATTTCTCTATTTATTATTTTTATACTTCTTGGTGCGCTTCTTGCTCCGTCCTTGCTCGGAGGAGACCTCAGAATAAGCGCATCCGCTTTTGCAAAAGGTCTATTAAACAATTTAATTGATATTTTTTAAAAACAATACAAATACAATGTTGCCAAGGGAAGATTTATTAAAAAGTACGGAAAATAGAGAGGATGTAGCTCGAATTATCGATCTAGCAGACAAGGCCATTAAAACTTGGGAAGTTGTTTTAACTGATTTTTTCTCACCTCCTATTTGCATTGAAGTACAAGAAATTTTTGGTCGTTTAACAGACATAGAATTGTTAGCTTGGGGGGGGTATCCTCAAGCAGAAAGACAAAGATTAGCCATTGCGCGCTCAGAAATACCTTTAGATCGATCGCAAATTGAATTGACTATTTTAGATATTGCTGGTAATTTTTTATTCGATCCTGCTAATCATCGAGATTTTTTAGGTGCAATTTTAGGTACTGGTATAGTTAGGGAAAAAGTAGGGGATATTATTGTTTTAGGAGAAAGAGGAGCGCAGGTAATTGTTGTACCAGAAATAGCTGAGTTTCTTCAATCGTCCTTAACTCAAGTACGCTCTGTACCTGTTAAAACGAGTCAAATTGATTTTGCAGAATTAAAAGTTAAACCACCACAAAAAAAAGAAATTAATACCGTTGAGGCTTCTCTGCGTCTAGATGCGATCGCATCTGCGGGTTTTGGAATGTCTCGTAGTAAAATGGCTGATATGATTTCAGCCGGAGATGTGCGAGTTAATTGGAAAGATATTAAGCAATCTAGTCATAATATTCAGTCTGGTGATTTAATTTCTGTTAGAGGAAAAGGCCGTTTAGAAGTAGGGGAAGTTGCTGTTACTAAAAAACAACGTTATCGAGTTCAATTGACTAGATTTAAGTAGAGAGAAGGAGAGAGATAAGTAAGAGGGAATAGGTAATCGCTAATCGCTAATCGCTAAAAATTTAGAGTAAATTATGTTAATTAATAGTAAATTTCCTCTCAATATTAATTATCTGCAAAAACAAGACCAAACTGTTAGTTTGGCAGGAATGACTTGGATAGATTATGAAAAGTTTAATTCTGAAGAATATCTAAGCTATAAAGTTTCTTATTTCAATGGAGTAATTACTTTAGTGTCACCAAGTAAAAACCATGAAAGAATTGCTCAAACGATCGCTATTTTAGTTGCTGCTTATTGTCGAAAATTTAATTTACTTTATTTTCCTATGGGTTCTACTCGATTAGAAAATAAACCATTAGTAGGAAAAGAACCCGATGTAAGTTTTGCTTTTGATAGTGATAAAGATATTCCCGATTTAGCTATTGAAGTCATTTTTTCTAGTGGTAGTATTGATGATCTCCATAAATATCAAACCATAGGAGTTAAAGAAGTTTGGTTTTGGAGAAATAATAAAATCACTTTTTATCAATTACAAACTCAAGGATATATAGAAGTTAATAATAGTAAATTTTTGCCAAATTTAACATCTAAAATATTAGAAAATTTTGCTAACCAAGGACTTATGAAAAGTCCTTTAGTTATTGAAGCAGATTTTTTAAAACAAATCTAAGGAAATCTTGAAAGTTAAATATTTACTCAAAATTTATTGTGATTCAGTTGATTTTATTGCTAATCCCATTAAAATTTCTTGGGTACTTTGAGAGTGTTTTTCATTATCTGGTTTTCTTTGAATATAACTACCATCAGATTGTAATTCCCAAGCCTGACGATTATCTGCTAACATAATCCCCAAAATTTCTTGTAAATCTTTTGTCAATTTGGGATCTTCAATTGGTGTAACTGCTTCTACTCGACGACTTAAATTACGACGCATCCAATCGGCACTACCAATATAAAGTTGTTCTTCGCCATCATTATGAAAATAAAAAATGCGAGAATGTTCGAGGAAACGACCAATAATACTAATTACATTAATATTATCGCTTACTCCTTCAATACCCGGTCTTAAACAACAAATACCACGAATAATTAGGTCAATTTTAACCCCCGCTTGGGAAGCTTCATAAAGAGCAAGAATAATTTGATCGTCAACTAAAGCATTCATTTTGGCTATAATTCGCCCACTTTTTCCATTACGAGCATTTTCAGTTTCTCGCTGGATCATTTCAATTATTTTATCCCGTAAAGTTACAGGGGCAACTAATAATTTACGATAGGATTTTTGTTGAGAATAACCAGTTAAAAAATTGAATAAATCAGTTAAATCTGCCCCTAAATCTTCCCGACAAGTTAATAAGCCTAAATCAGTGTATAATTTGGCAGTTTTTGGATTATAATTTCCTGTACCAATATGAACATAACGACGTATTTTTTTCTTTTCCTGACGCACTACTAAAACAATTTTAGTATGGGTTTTTAAACCGACTAAACCATAAACAACATGAACACCAGCTTTTTCTAACTTCTTAGCCCAAACAATATTATTGGCCTCATCAAAACGAGCTTTAAGTTCTACTAAAACCGCAACTTGTTTACCATTTTCAGCCGCAGAAATTAGAGCATTAACAATAGGTGAATCGCCCGAAGTACGATATAAAGTCATTTTAATTGCTAAGACATTATCGTCATGGGCAGCTTGGGTGATAAATTGTTGTACTGTGGCACTAAAAGATTGATAGGGATGATGAAGAAGTCTATCGCCTTCTTTAATTAAATCAAAGATATTTTTTCCTTCATTGTTATCTTCAGAATCATTATCTAATTTAATTGGATTAATAATTTCAAATTCTTTAGGTACAACAGAATGCCAAGGTATGTCTTTTAATTCTGAAACAGGTAAAGACATAAAATAAAATAAATCTACTAAACCTAGTAAACCTTCCATTTCATAAACATCTTCATCTTCTAAGGCTAATTCCCGGATTAACATAGAGCGAATATTTTCTGGAGTTGAGGCTTGAATTTCTAAACGTACTGCTGAACCACCAAAACGACGTTTTCGCAATTCCTGTTCAATGGCCAAAAGTAAATCGTCGGCTTCATCTTCCTCTACTGCTATGTCTGCATTACGAGTGACTCTAAAGGGATAACATTCTTGAATATTCATCCCCGGAAAAAGATAATCAAGATTATGGGCGATAACTTGTTCGAGGGGTACACCACTCCAAACAGCCGTTCTTCCTCGATAGGATTGACGCAATTCTTCGGGTAAAGGTACAAAACGAGGAAGAACTTTAGGAACTTTGATTCTGGCAAAGAGTTCTTTTTCTGTATCTGGTTCTTGAATTACTACGGCTAAATTAAGACTTAGATTAGAAATATAGGGGAAAGGATGACTAGGATCGACCGCTAAAGGAGTAAGAACAGGAAAAATATGTTCTTCAAAAAACTTATGTAAATAATTTCTTTGTTCTTGGTTTAAATCCACATAATTAATTAAATTAATACTATGTTTAACTAATTTAGCTCGAATCACATTTTCAAAATGATGATCTTGTTCTTTAATCAGGGGATGAAGGCGTTTACTAATATCTATCAATTGTTGCTCAGGAGTTCGCCCATCTGAAGTTAACTGAGTTACATTAGCTTCAACTTGTTGTTTTAAGGCAGCGACTCTAACCATAAAAAATTCATCTAAATTAGAACTAAAAATAGCTAAAAATTTAAGCCTTTCTAATAGAGGTGTACGTTCATCTAAAGCTTCATGAAGGACTCGATAATTAAATTCTAACCAGCTTAATTCTCGGTTAAAATAGTATTCGGGATTTTTAAGATCGATTTCAGGTTTGATTACTTTGGCAGGACTCATAATTAATAGTTATGCTTCTATAAAAAAATGTCGAAAATACGAAGGTTAATTTATAGTAAACCATAGATAGTTTATTTATTGGTTAAATGTTAACAATAGTTTTAGATATAAGTAAAGTAAAAATTAGACATTAGTATTTTTTTGATTATATTAAGTTTAATTTAAGGGAAATGTATCTCAGCATAACTAATATTTTAGCTAACAAATTTTTGATTTTTTTCAAAAGTTTGTATTACTGGTATTTCATGAAGAGGTATGGTAAATATCACCGTTGAGCCAAGTCCTTCTCCCATACTATAAAAAGAGATTTTACCGCCCATTGCTTCAACTAATTTTTGGGAAATAGCTAAACCTAATCCTGTGCCTCCATATTCTCGATTATGGCCAGAATTAACTTGAAAAAACTTTTGAAATAATTTATCTTGTTCTTCTAAAGAAACACCAATACCAGTATCAGCAATACCAATTTTAACAAGTCCGGGAAATTTGTGATTATTTCGATTAATTTCTTTTAAAACAATATCTACAGTAATAGTAATTCCCCCTTCGTGAGTAAATTTAATTGCATTACCAACTAAATTATAAACAACTTGTAAAATACGTTGATAATTACCATAAGCCAAAATTGATTTATAGGTTTTTGGTACTTGAAGTTCAAAATTAAGATGTTTTTTTTCTGCTTGAGGACGATGAAAACTTGCTACATTTTCTAAAAGATTATTCAGGTTAACAGGATATAAATCTAACTCCATTTTTCCTGCTTCAATTTTAGCAATGTCAAGAATATCATTAATTAAATTCAAAAGATGAATGGCTGAATTATAAGCTTCTTGAATAAATTCTTTTTGTTCTTCTGCACTGTCAGTCATTCCTTCCAAAATTAATTTTAAAAAACCAATAATTCCATTTAAAGGAGTACGTAATTCATGGGAGGTACTAGCTAAAAAATCGCTTTTCATCTTTGAAGCATCTTCGGCTTGAATCCTTGATTCTTCTAATTGTTGATAAATAGTAGCATGGGCAATGGCAGTTGCTACCTGTTCGGCTAATTCTTTAATTAACTCAATTTCTTCTTGATGCCAATGACGATATTGATCGCATTGATGCAAACAAATTAAACCTAATACATCTTCTTGATAATAAGTAGTAACTGCTAAAATAGATTTTATTTGCTCGCTATTTTCTCGATCAATTATATCAATTGTTAAAACGGCTTTAGAAGATAATGCTTGACTAAAAAAAGGGTCAAATTCAACATCAATTTGATAACCAAGCATGGACTTAATATTTAATTTATTCTGACGATATTCAGTTTCTACTTTCAGTTTATTGTTTTTATAATTATAGGATAATAAAAGACAACGACTAACTCCAAATGCTTGTCCTAAAGAATCTACAGTATGTAATTTAATTGTTTCTAAATCTAAGGTACGGCGTAATTTTTGGGTAATATTAGTTAAAATTTGTTGTGGTTGTTCTGAAGATAAGCATAAATTTGAATTAGTAATTATGGGAATGTTACCTTTTCCCAAAAAATAACCAAGTACAAGAACTGATTTAACTAAACCCAAAGGAGAAATAATCGGGTTAATAATTAACTCAAAACCTAATTGTTTATCTTGATAAGTAAATAGACAAGAAAACTGATTGGGAATACGTTTTTGGATAACTTGATTTAATTTATGATAGTAGTTATTTGTTTCTAGAGGAGTAAAAATATCTTCTAAAGATTTACCTATAATTTCTTCTGAAACTAAATTATAATCCTCAGCTTTCGCCCAATAAAACGAAAGATATTTGCCAGAGCTATCCTGAGTAAATACTAACTCTGCTCCTAAACTATGCCAATTGATGCCACTTTCTCCTCTAGAAGCGGTTGAATTATCCATAAAAGCTCCAAAGCAAATACCAAGCTACATTAATAAAACAATCAAGTATATTTTTCAAGATAATTACTTAATAATTGTTCATTATTTTATATCTTATTTAAGATTCAGTTATACATAGTAGTGGTAACAGATTTTTTCACTTTGAGCAAATTTTCTTTTGCTGATTTTTTTGTTCTAGGGTGACAAAATTCACT
>CAYPSO010000121.1:9883-11748 GCA_964413275.1 uncultured bacterium
TTTTTAGATTAGGAAATTTTTTCCTCCACTAACTACTGAGCAATCTACTATTGATCTTTTCGAGTATATTTTGTCATCCTAGTTTTTTTAATCGTTCCATTCACCGCGAGGTGGCACTGGAGGATTGCGATTAAAAGTACGGGTTAACTCATCATCTCTGTCTCTTTCTCCTTTTAACCATTGTTTAATCGCACTTTCTATTACTCTACTGGGATCGTTGGTGAGGTGCTTAATCTCTTGTAAAAGTTCTGAATCTAAATGAATGGAAACTTCTACTTTTTCACCTAAGCGTTGAGAGGGCATATTATTTTCGCTCATATTCTCTATTTTTATACTCCTAATATCTATTGTAGGCTGTGATAATCGCTTCTAAGGCTTTTAGTTATAAGTAATACATTTTTATGACTAAAAAGCTACTGGGTTTTGTCGTAAAATTTCCCATACTTTTAGCGGTTATTTGCAAATAAATATTAAAATAAATTAAGGTTTATTTACAGGGGAACATTTGTTCGCCCCTATTAACAAATAACTTATAACTCAAATGACTGACGTTGCCGTCTCCCGTATTCGTAATTTTTCTATAATTGCTCACATCGATCATGGTAAATCAACTCTGGCTGACCGTATGCTACAAGTTACGGGAACTGTTGCTCAGAGAGAAATGAAGGAACAATTTCTCGATAATATGGACTTAGAAAGAGAAAGAGGAATTACCATTAAGCTACAGGCCGCTCGGATGAATTATCGGGCTAGAGATGGGCAAGATTATGTCCTTAATCTGATTGATACTCCAGGCCATGTGGACTTTTCCTATGAAGTATCTCGCTCTCTAGCTGCCTGTGAGGGAGCTTTATTGGTAGTAGATGCGTCTCAAGGGGTAGAAGCTCAAACCCTTGCTAATGTCTATTTAGCTTTAGAAAATGATTTAGAAATTATTCCTGTCCTTAATAAAATAGATTTACCCGGAGCAGAGCCAGAGAGAATAGCTGAAGAAATTGAAGAAATCGTCGGTCTAGATTGTAGCAATATTATTAAGGCTTCAGCTAAACAAGGTATTGGAGTTGAAGATATTTTAGAGTCTATTGTTCAACAAGTTCCACCTCCTCAAAATACCGTAGATCGACCGTTGCGAGCTTTGATTTTCGATAGTTATTATGATGCCTATCGTGGAGTAGTTGTCTATTTCCGAGTAATGGATGGTAAGGTAAAAAAAGGCGATCGCGTTCGTTTGATGTTCTCTGGTAAAGAATATGTTATTGATGAATTGGGCATACTTTCCCCCAATCAAATTCAAATCGACGAACTCCACGCCGGGGAAGTAGGTTATTTTGCCGCAGCAATTAAGGCTGTAGAAGACGCTAGAGTAGGGGATACCATTACCTTAGCCTATCAGCCTGCGCCTGAAGCTTTACCCGGCTATACAGAAGCAAAACCCATGGTTTTCTGCGGGCTTTTTCCCACCGATTCAGAACAATATGAAGATTTACGGGATGCACTTAATAAGCTAAAACTTAATGATGCGGCTTTATCTTATGAACCAGAAACTTCTTCAGCTATGGGTTTTGGCTTCCGTTGCGGCTTTTTGGGACTATTACATATGGAGATTGTCCAAGAGCGTCTTGAAAGGGAATACGATTTAGATTTAATTACCACCGCTCCTTCTGTAATTTATCGGGTAACAGCTAATGATGGAGAAATATTAGAAATTGATAATCCCAGTCAACTTCCCGAACCTCAACACCGAGAGAAAATAGAAGAACCGATCATTAAGGTAGAAATTATTACTCCAGAAACCTATGTCGGAGCATTAATGGACTTGTGTCAAACCCGACGGGGTGTATTTAAGGATATGAAATATTTCACCC
>CAYPSO010000122.1:0-11732 GCA_964413275.1 uncultured bacterium
AAATGAGTAAGATTAAGGAAGATTAAGTATATTTTTTTTCACTGTTATCAGCCCCACTTATTTAACCATTTAGTCGGCCAAGGTAATAATTTTCGAGGCCAAATCCAGAGAGAGACTTTTCTGAGCCATTCTCCGGCGATCATAAAGGGACAAACTGCACACCACAGACGACCGATTATGGGAAACAATAGAAGATAAAAAGGCCACCACCACGCCCAAAATAAATTTAAGGTTACGCTAGAATCACGAGTTTGAGGGCCAATTAAACCGATAATAGTGACGGGAATAAAAATAGCCATCATGATTATCCAAAATCTTTCCGGCCACCAATCACTCAGTAAAAATGGACGCAACCAAGGAATTTGATTGAGCAAATCCACTCGAAAGGTATTTTTCGCCGATTCCACTGACCACAACACCTGTTCGGGAATTACCGTTTGTTCGGCGGGAGTCATGATTGCTGCTCGTTTGAGAATAGCTTCAAGTTCGGCTATGTTCTCAGGATAATCGTAACTCAGCAGACGACGAAGATCGGCTTGGTCAATTTCTAAAGCACTTCTACTCCTTTCTTGACAAAATTTAGCTAAGAAATAACGGGTAAAATCAGGAATATCTTGTTTGCGTTGGGATAGGCTAAACAGTTTAATTTTATGAGCTTTGACTTCGGATAAGACAATTTTCTCAGAACTGGCTAAAATAAGACGCACCCAACTTGTGGCTTGTCTGGGTTCTTCTCCTGCTTTAAAGTTAACTAGAAGTTCTCCTGTTTTGAGGTAATAACTGAGGCGATTTAGTTCTGATTGATTTAATAACTGAACATTATCAATTAATAATGTACCCCTTTCTAGTAATTCAATAAGACCGATTTGGGATTTTCCTTCACCAAAAAGAGCATTACTATTTAATTGGCCATTTTTAGATTTTGGTAATTTAGCTAGATCGATTTCCGCAAAAGGACGATTTTTTAATCCTGAATAGCTGTGAATTAATCCTGCTATAAAAGTTTTGCCACTACCTAAAGGTGCTTGTAAAATAACAGGTTTTAAATCTTTTGCTACTTCTTCAACTTGTTGGGCTAATTTTTGACTGAACTTACTATAGCCAATAATGGATTCATCTACGGGAATAGGAGAAATGAACGGTTGTAATCCTTGAATACGTTCTTGTTCTTTGCTGATGCGTTGAGCAAAGTAGGCTAAATCCTGAGCTAGTAAATAATTAATCGCTCCCTGAAAATCAGGATAAGTATTTTTAAGGTTTAAAAAGCGATCGCGTTCTAAAAACCAAATTTCACTTTTACTTACTGTAGCAGCACTAGCACGATAAATAGCTGTTTCAGTATTATCTAATAAAGGAACACAGCCAAAAATTTCCCCTGCATTGCGATAGTTAATATGGGTTGTTCCCACCTCAGAAGAACGGTAAATTTCCACCGCTCCCCATTTGAGCAAGTACAATCCTAAAGCTTTGGTTTCCTGTCGATAAATTTCCGTATTACCTTCTACTTGGAAAACTTGTAAAGATTATGCGATCGCCTCAATGGTTTTATTACTCAACTGTCCCCAAATTCGATGAAAACTTAACCAGTTAATACAATCTTCAATGCCTGATGTGTTTAGCTTAGAAAGCTGTAAAGGTTGAGTAGTCATATTCTCGCTCATAATAATTATAAATAGACAGGAAGTAATAGTTCGTGGTTCATGGTTCGTAGTTAAGAGGTTATTTCATTTACCTTTTACCTTTTACCTTTTATCATTTACCTCCTCTCCTGCCCCCCGTCTCATTAAAAGTTAAACACCGTTCGCACAGTTCCCACCCAAATTGTGTCATTATTACTGTCATGTTCTGGATTAAGAATTACTAATAATCCCGGATTAATAGTGATGTGGTCGTTAACTTGATAGCGATAATCCGCTTCTAAATGCCAAGCAGTATCTGGATCTTCAGCACCGCTATCATTACTCGTTACCTTGGGAGGTTGACCGATAACTAATCCTGCAAAACTACGTTTTGACCCTAAAAAATCAGGAAAAGCTAATGTAACAGCCCAATTAAAAATTGTTGCATTATCTCCATCATCTACTATTGTATTGCCAAAACCAACACCATCATTTTGAGCGTGAGCTTCCGTTAAACCTCCCCATCCAGCAAAAATAAAATCAGGACTAATTTTATAGCTCAACTCTAAACCAAAATGATCTGCTGAAGTGGCAATTGAGCCAAAAGGTGCGTTTGCTAATCTACTACCAGTTGCACCAGAAACAAAGGCTTTACCTTCGGGATAATAGGAATGGACATAGGTTAAACCCAAATCAAGATTTTTAGTAGGTGCGATCGCCAATTGAGCTAAAGCTGCATAAGAACCATTAAACAATCCATTCTCTTCATTGGGATTATCGGCATTTCTCGCTAAATAGCCCAGAGATAAATTTATATTATCGTTAAACTTATATACTCCTGTTACCCCTGCTCCTAAAACTCCTTGTAGATAAATGGGATTAAACCTGCCAAAACGAGAAATTGAACCAATTAAAGGATCGGAAAAAAAACTATTAAAGTTTGAAGTATTAGAAAAGAATCGACCTCCAGTACCATCAACTGTAACTCGCAGTTTTTTTGTTATGGGAAAACGATAAAATAATTGACCAATTTCTAAAGAGTTATCGGTATTGCCATCAAAAGCCAAACGAGTCATATTAGTTCCAGTGATGCTAACTCCCAGAGGCTCGGTATTGAGAGCATCTAAACGAACTTTTAATAAATCTTTACCCGTAAAGCTAGTATCAAAATTAAGCCTAATACGATTATCGAAAACAATGTTATCTTCTAAATTTTCATTGACACTATTAGCCTTTTCCTCGCCAAAAATACCCGTAACAGCAAAGGCAATTTCTCCTTTAAGCTTAGTTGTTACTGAAAATTGACGATCTTCTAAAACTTTAACTTTACCTTCTAAATTATCTATACGAGTACCTAAAGCCGTCAACTCAACCTGAAAATCCTGACTAAGTTTTTCTACAGTTTGTAAATCTTCAGTGGGAATTGTTCTATTTTGAGAAATTAGACTTTCAATTTTTTGCAAACAGCCATTTAAACCAGCCGCAAATTCATAGCGAGTAATACTTCGATTCTTTTGAAACGTACCATTAGGATAACCAGAAATGCAGCCATAACGTTCCACTAAATTTTGTAAAGCTTCAAATGCCCAATCTTGAGGAGAAACATCCCGTAATTGACTGACATTAGTAATTTGTTGTAAGGAATTTTGCTGTTGATTATATTCATCAATTTGAGTCCAAATACTGTTTTCTTCAGCATTTGTCATCTCAGTTGACGAAACTTCAACAGCTAAAACTTGATTCTGGCTTAATATTCCCATGCTCAACGTTAAAAGGCCATACCATATTTGTAATTTCACTAATTTCTCCTGAATAAATCATGTTTTCGAGGGTGACAAAATTGACTACAGAAGTTTTTTTATATTGTTTAAAGCTGTAGAGTGGGCAAAAGAATTATGTTTTATTGTTAAATACTTAAGTTATTTTTTGCCCACTATTTATTAGATGTTGAAAATTATTTAACGACTAGCTATAATCGGGAAAATTTCGCCTTTTTAGTCTCCTATTGTCCCACTCTCCTGTAAAACTACTCGTTCGTTAATTTTTACCAACTCATTACTGTTGTTCCCTCAGTAAATAATGCACCTTGAGTTACTTCAGGCGAACCTATCACTACTCCATCAATCAAATCGTTTTGATCCATTCCTACCTGCTGCATACACTGGGGACATACAATTACTTTTCCCCCTTGGTCAATTAATTCAACTAGCATTGCTTGCAAGGTTTTGCCTGTTAAACCATTTGTATGCTGAGGAATCCGATTAGAAACCAACTTTACGCCAGTAACATTGAGGAAGATTGTCACCGGATGTCCTGATTTGAGAACTTTGGTTGCAAAGTTAATTGCCATACCTCCTCGCCAAGAGTCGTCAGTCGTTAAATTTACAAATAATCTTGATGCTTGCTGTGGAGAAGTTGTAACTTCTTCTGTCATAAAAATTGAGGAAGAATCAGCATTTAGCTGCTGTTTTTCTGAAGCCCTGCTAGGTATTGCTGATAAGAGAGAAACTCCTAATAAGGATGTTAAAACTACATATTTTAAGCTTTTCATAGGATTGACTTTTTTCTGAAGAAATGTTTTTGCAATGTTAACTATTTGGTTGGTTCTAAATAAACCAATTGAAAATATTTTTTTCTTTGGTATCTTATTCTGTGAACTACTAACAATCAAAAGACAAACTGTCTAAATCATTTCAGATAACAGTAATCAGTTACTTGTTTAGTGCCTTTCACTAGCTTTTTTAAGCTGAAAGTCTCAATTGGGGTTCGTGGAATTCCCATTGCTTTATTTTTCTATCTTTTCACTAATTTTATTCTGATCGATATATTGCTGCCATTCTAATAAGATTGACCGGCATTGAAGACAAGTTAAATCTTGAAGTAAGCTTTTAATTCCTGTTGCATTATTATGGTAAATATTTGGGTTTAATTTATCAGAATTAACTTTGATTTCTGGTTTAATTTCTGCTACAAATCCATAAAGTTTTTGGTTAGAAAATGAGCTATTAATTGCCCAGCCAGTTTGATTTAAAGAATTAAAACTAATAATATCTGATTCATTAATTTCTAATTCTCGATTGAGAATATTTACCACGTTATTAAACATACTTTGTTCTGGTAAAATTCTACCACCGGGAAAATCCAGAGTAACTTGACTTAAACCCGGACGATAAATAGGTTTAGGCAATAGGAATTGACCGTTTTGAATGGTAATAATCACAACAGAATCAGCTTTTTCGACTCGCCAATAATCTAATATTTGCTGTTTATCGTCTTGTAATTTTTCGCCGATTAAAGTTAGCCAAGGAGAACGAATTTCGACAAAACGTTCTAAAGTTTGCCATTGATTTTGAGGATTCACCATAGCTTGAAAGTTGCGTAAACCACAAATGAAGATGATAGGTAATAGGGAATTAGGGAGAAGCTAAGAGCTAAAAGCTAATCGCTAAAAGCTAACTGCTAACCACTAACTAACCTTTAATTAATTGTCATCTAAATCATTCAACTGACCCCAAAATCCCGTAAAAATTCGAGTACCATCTTTAAGAATGTGAACTTCGATTTGGTCAGAAGCCCATGTTATTTGGTCTTGGAGAGCTGGATTAAATATGTGAACCTTTTGATTAGATGATGATACTGGTGAATTAGGATCGTGAATTGCTAAAGATTCCACAAAAGCACCGTCAATTAAAATGTCTAATTGTTCTAGTAATTCCTGAGAATTTGGCGGTGCAGAAGGAGAGCGTAACTGTTGCAGGGTAAAGCCAGTAAAGGACATGACATTTAATCCCGCAGCTTTAACTTTTTTTGCCAACTCAGTTAAAGCAGCAGCTTGCCAAAAAGGTTCGCCACCAGAAAAGGTTACACCTGTATTAAGAGGGTTACTCAAAATTCTTTCGGCTAGTTCTTCGATCGCAATTAATTGGTTAATTTCAAATGACCAAGAAGCCTGATTAAAACATCCCGGACATTCTCTAAGACATCCTTGCACCCAAACAACGGCACGACATCCAGGGCCATTAACTTCTGATTCGTCAACATAACCCATAGTGTTTAAATATCCAGGCGGAATCTCCTTTAAAGCTAAATCTGGAATTATTTGCTCATTCATCCTCTTTCCCTCTCATTATCTAAAAAGCTATTAGCAATTAGCGATTAGCTGTTAGCGATTAGCGATTAGCTCTTAGCTCTTAGCTTCTCCCTATTACCTATTCCCAACCACGAACTACGAACTGACATTATTTAGTTAACCAATTCTTCCATTAGTTCAGCTACAGACATCATCCGTTTAGCTCTTCCAGCGTTACTTCCGGCAAAAACTAAACCATTTTCAATATCTCCCCGTGCTGCCTTATCTAAGACTCGCACAATACAATAGTTTTCTCGATTATCTCGGCATTTACAAACGCTTAAGCAATTAGCAATACAGCGTTTATCTAAATCAGCAGCATTGGCGATCGCTTTTTGGGCAAAAGCATTTTTCAAAGCTCTTCCGGGCATTCCCACAGGAGAAGGTACAATTACTACATCTTCAGGATTGGCATTGAGATGAAATTCTTTATAACGCAAATCTGCATCGCATTCATGAGTAGTAATAAAACGAGTGCCAATTTGTACTCCACTAGCCCCTAAAGTCAGCATCCTTTCTATATCTCCACTATGCCAAATTCCTCCGGCCGCAATTACGGGAATTTTTACACCTATTTCAGAATGCAAATAATCAACCAATTGAGGAATAACTTGTTCTAAATCTAATTCAGCTTTCCCTAATTCTGATAATTTAGCCCCTAAATGACCTCCTGCGGTATTGGGGTTTTCTACTACAAAAGCATCTGGTAAACGTCCGTGTTGCTTTTCCCAACGACGACAAATGACTTGAGCAGCTCGCACCGTTGAAATTATAGGAACTAAGGCGACATCAGGATAATTAGCGGTATATTCGGGTAAATGAAGCGGTAAACCCGCACCAGAAATAATTAAATCAATCCCTTGTTCTACCGCAGTACGTACTAAGATTTCGTAGTCTCGCGCTACTACCATCCCATTAATCCCAATAATCCCCTCTGGACTAATTTGACGAGCTTTTTGGAGTTCATCAATTAAAGCCAAGCGATTAGCTTCAAATAACTTACCTTTTTGATAGTAAGGAGAACTCAAACCCAAACCAATGGCGGAAATAATACCCATACCTCCAGCATTAGCAACAGCGCCAGCTAAATTAGCACCAGAAATTCTGATTCCCATACCACCTTGGATGATGGGATAACGAGCAATGTGTTGGCCAATACGAAGTGGTGGAAGTGTTTTCATTGTTAATAAATATGAATTATTTGATTAAGGCATTGTAAGGTGGGCAAATTATTAATCATAATTATTAGTGAATAAAGTTTAGACATATTTGCCCACCCTACCAATTTTATTTAGCGGCAACTTCTTGCCATTCCTGAACGACTAGCGGAGAAAGGGCTAAGTTAACCTCCAAGCCGTCTGTAGTTGCTAAAGATAAGCCAATTTGTAATTGTGAAGGCAATTGAACAATTACAGGTTTAAGATCGTATTGACCGACATTTCCCGCAGGAGAACTATCGGTAAAAGGTTCGTCGGAAATATCTGTTGCCTCAAAAATTTGTCCGTTGGGAATTTTAATAATAAGGGGATGGGGATGGAGGAGTTCTACTGCCCCCGGAAACCCTACTAATCGCAATTTAAAAGAGGTTTCTCCATTGGGTAAAATGCGCTTAAATGCGATCGCTTGCCAAGTTAGATTATTGCGGTCAAAAAGTTTTTGCCTTGACTGATAAAGGATTTGACCGGGTGCTTCTTCTAATTTAATCACAGTAGCTAAAGCTGGCTGAGTAGTGAGATTCTCGAAAGTAAAAAATGCGATTGCCATTAACATTGCCACTAAAAAAAATCGAAAAAATCTGCTGCGGATAACTCCCCACATTGTATTTAAGCCTCCTTAATGTTAAAGTTTTCAATTTGATAAAGCTGCTTTTAACTCAGGAATAAACACTGAATACATCCCTCGTAAATCCCCAACATTAAAATCAAAAGCTAAATCTTCAGGATATTTATCTTTAACAAACTGAGGACGAGCATTTTTACCACCATGACAAGCCAGACAACTAGCTTCAACGTTAATACGACGATAGTAACGAGTGCCTTTTTGCCCATCGAGGGTTTCTGAATCCCAAAATCCCATTAATTCTGGATCGTTTTCAAATTTAGCCAGTGCCATAACGGAATGTAAATTATCAGGTTTATGGGCAGGATTACGATATTTTTTAGCAATTTGTTTCACTTGCCAGCCATTTTCTTTACTAAGTTGCATGGCTCTCATGCCTACGGGTTTACAGACTTCTTTCATGGTTTCCATAGTTGGTTCGCTGGTTGAACCTTCTAAGGTAGAAGCTAATCCAGAGCGCATGGCATCAAGATTTTCAATTTCTTCTACTGCTTTAGCTAATTGGGCTGGATCGGTTTGAGCGTTTGCTACAGAAGGATTCGAGATAAATAGCAAACAACTAATAACCAATCCCATTAAAATTCCATTGAGATATTTCATCATGAGACTTTTAAGTTATTGATTAATCAAGAATGAAGCTCGGCTATCATTTTCGACAGTCTTTGTTTAATAGCTTCTATTTCCGCAGGGGTTTTGTCTTCCATCGCCATTGCTAGTAATGACATACCAATTTCTACCGCATCATCTCGTTCCATAATTAAACCTAATTCTTCCGCCGTAGCTAAAAGACTTGGTAATTTTTGAGGATGTTCAACCTCAAAAGTTAAGTGAACAGCAGAAGTAT
Organism: uncultured bacterium; assembly: GCA_964413275.1. GTDB lineage: Bacteria > Cyanobacteriota > Cyanobacteriia > Cyanobacteriales > JAABRE01 > JAABRE01. The sequence goes on from CAYPSO010000122.1 coordinate 8,432, forward strand.
CTTCTTTTTCTGATTCTGATTCGACTTCAATAATTGAAACTTGATGACCAGTAACTGTAATGCTAGTAACATTACTCATAGCAGTTAGTTCACCAGTTTTTAGGGGGCGGGTTACTAATTTAGTAGTCATTTATTTATCTCCTAAATTTTTTAAATGATTAATTATTAATCTTCTACTTACAACATAAATTAATAACTTGAGGAAGTTATGAAGCTAAATAATAGGTAAGAGGTAAAAGGTAATAAGTAATTACTAACTACGAACTCAGCTTATACTTGCTCATTAGCTTCAGCACATAATTTGAGTAAATCTGAATCAATCAGACGATAATAACGGCAGACTCCTACTCGACGACAAGCTACAACTCCGGCAATTTTGAGGAATTGTAAGTGCTGGAAACATTGGCTTGGTTTAGATTAGTGCGAGCGCAAATTTCACTAACGCTAAGTTCGCGATCGCAAATTGCTTGTAAAATTTGTAAACGACTCGATTCGCTCAAAATCTTGAAGCGTTCTGCTAATTTTTCCAATCGATCCAGACAAAGAGTCTTTTCCATCTCAAATTTTGCTATTTAAGTAATTAACAACTCAGAACAACAAATAATTTCTAACTTTTAACCACCTCTTCTTTTTTCTCTGTTATGGGGATGAAATTTTTGGTTTCAGATGTTTTTAAAAATTGCAACATGGATAATCCAAATAACAGGCGCAGTCCTAATTTTTCAAACCAAGGCATTCCTAAGCCGAATCGCATTTTGAACATAAAATACTCTTCAAAGGCTGCTTTAACCCAATTAACCCAACGTCCTCTCATGGCATAGGCATATCGCCTTTTACCAGTAATAGGATCTGGTAATACGGGTGCAGCAATATAAGCAATGCCCGTATTACCGTACTCAGCAAAGCAAAGGGCTTCTAGAGTAGGTGAGGTTAAGGGCGATTTAATTGCTCCCAATTCCACTGCAATGTTATAAGCAACTGCTGTACCCATTGCTTCGGTCATTTCCCCACTTTTAGGTAAACCAATGGGAACAAGGGTTTTATCCGGTTGTTCGAGATGCACGCTCACTCCCAAAGCATAGATAGACGGGAAATCTGGATGTCTTTGAGATGGTAATACAGGGATAAATCCTTTCTCATTGGTTAATCCCGGAACTTCTCGCAGGAATTTAACCCCACGAAAGGAAGGAAGAATCATCGAATATTTAAAGGGAAACTGACGACCATCGGCCAAGGTCATTTTCTCTGCATCTATCTGAGTAATTCTGGCATTGGCGATCGCAGTTATCCCCCTTTCTGCCATTAATTCGACCGTTAATTTTTGGGCATTTTTTAATCCTCCCACTCCCAGATGACCGATGTATGGTTCTGGAGTAAGGTAGGTAATGCTTACTTTGTCCCGTATTCCCCGATGACGTAACTCCCAATCCGCCATTAACAAGAACTCATAAGCAGGGCCAAAACATCCCGCTCCCGGCATTGCACCTATCACTAAAGGGCCGGGGTTTTCTAGAAATTCTAACCAAGCGGATCTCGCTTCTAGGGCATGATCTGGGGTACAAACAGACTGGGTATAACCCCCATCAGGCCCGAGTCCGGGCATTTCTTCAAAGGCCAGAGATGCTCCTGTGGCGATCGCTAAATAATCGTAATTGATTTTTTGTTTATCTGCGACGGTAATTTCTTTGGTGTTGGGATTGAGAGCCGTAACTTTTCCCGATACCCATTCAATGCCATGTCGTCGTGACAAGTGACTTAAATCTAGTTGAATGTGTTCTAATGGGTTTAAATTTAGTGCTACCCGAATCAATCCCGGAATAAAGGTAAATTGAGGTTTATCGGAAATTAGGGTGACGGTATGTTCCTTGGGTAAATAATGCCTTAATTCATAGGCTGTAGGTAGTCCTCCTAATCCCCCTCCGATTACTACAACGTTAGCCATTGCTATTTTCCTTGGTATTTTATTTGTTATTCGTCATTGGTTTTAAGATTTTTGCTAGAATTCTAAGAACTAATGACTATTGAGCTTTAATGAAAATTTATTATCACTATACAACTATTAGGTTATATAACAATAATATCAAACTTATCTAATTTGTCAAGCAAATCACAATTTTGATTGGGACAAACCATTACTAAAAAATCTGACGCACCTACATTTGAATTTTTTTAGTTCATTTAATTGAAAAACGCTGTAAGTTTAGCCCAAATGAATCTCCCTCTTCATTTAAAAAAAAATTATTATAATAAGCTCATGAAAACAACTCAACTATCGGTTAGCAATATTTCTCTCCCGACTTTAGGTATTGGTACTTGGGCTTGGGGTGACAGTTTATTTTGGGGCTATGGCTCTGACTATGGAGAAAAAGAAGTAGAGAAAGCTTTTGAGGTAGCTATAGCTAGGGGAGCTTCTTTTTTTGACACGGCTGAAATTTATGGTTTTGGCGAATCAGAAAGGCTTCTCGGCAAATTTTTAAAGCAAACTAATCATCCGGTACAGATAGCTACCAAGTATTTTCCCTTACCTTGGAGATTTAATTCTCAAGCTGTAACAGATGCCTTAACTGCCAGCCTCAAGCGACTCGGACTCGAACAGATTGCTCTGTATCAAGTACATATGCCCTTTGATTTTTTTATGAGTCAACCAACCTTGATGTCAGCTTTAGCTGAAGAGGTTAAACGAGGTCGAATTCTTACAGTGGGAGTCAGCAATTACTCAGCAGCCCAGATGGAGCAAGCTCATAATCTCTTGGCACAACATGGTGTTTCTTTAGCAGTTAACCAAGTTCATTATTCCCTACTAACTCGACAAATTGAACAAAACGGTATTATGGAATTAGCTCGTAAGTTAGGCATTACTATTCTCGCTTACAGTCCTCTAGCTCAAGGACTACTGACAGGAAAATATAGTCCAAATAACACTACACAAGTTACTGGAGCTAGAAAACTTAATCCCAAATTCTCCCCTCAAGGATTAACTAAGATTGAACCTTTGATAGCTAAGTTAAGAGAGATTGGAGCAAAATATCAAAAAACTCCAGTTCAAGTAGCTCTCAATTGGCTCATAGCTCAAGAAAACGTTATTCCTATTCCTGGGGCAAAAAATGCTCGACAAGCCGAAGAAAATGCCGGAGCTATGGGTTGGCAACTTAGCTCAGAAGATATTGAGCAACTTAGCTCACTAAGTCTCAACTATTAAGTTGATTTCTCGGAATAAGTATCCCAGCAGACTTCAGTAACGGTGGGTTACCTTGGGGCTAACGACACCCTACCGTTATGAAATCTGGTAAAACCTTTTCTG
>CAYPSO010000123.1:0-3825 GCA_964413275.1 uncultured bacterium
CCATGAGGTAAGAATCCCCCGTTACACCCGTAGGGTTAGCGGTGGGAGTGTCAATACATTTTAAAAACAAATATATAAAAAATAGTTTATACCAACTATAATAGAATATTTGGGTCAAAAATTATTATTTATAGGAGATTAGTATAATGGCTCGTTATCGTGGCGCACGCTTAAGAGTTATACGTCGTTTAGGAGAATTACCGGGTTTAACTCGCAAAAATGCAAGACGGAATTATCCCCCCGGACAACATGGACAAAATCGCAGAAAACGTTCTGAATATGCGATTCGTTTAGAAGAAAAACAAAAACTCCGTTTTAACTATGGAGTCAGTGAAAAACAATTGATCAGCTATATGCGTAAAGCTCGTCGGGCAGCAGGCTCTACCGGTCAAGTTTTATTACAATTGCTGGAAATGCGTTTAGATAATACCGTCTTCCGTTTAGGGATGGCTGGTACAATTCCGGGAGCTCGTCAACTTGTCAATCATGGTCATGTTACCGTCAATGGTAGAGTTTTAGACATTGCTAGTTATCAGTGTAAACCCGGAGACGTTATCGCTATTAAGGATAACAATCGTTCTAGAGCTTTAGTTCAAAGAAATATGGAATATCCCGGATTAGCTAACTTACCTAATCATTTAGAGTTTGATAAAAATACCATGACTGGTAAAGTTAATGGCTTAATTGAAAGAGAATGGATAGCTCTGAGCATTAATGAACTACTGGTAGTGGAATACTATTCTCGTAAAGTGTAAAACCTTGGTCTGTTATCAATTGTCAATTGTCAATTGTTAACCACCAATTTGTGACATGGTGCGGGTATAAGTACCTGTATCCGTGCCAGAGTCTCTTTGTTTAAAGTTAATGTCTGGTTTTAAACTTAAAACTCCTCGCACTTTTTCCCTGAGTTGCTCTACATTTACCCCTTCTCTCAAGGCGGTTTTTAAATCAATTTGTCCGGTTTCGTTAAGTAAACAAGGCCTTAACCAGCCATCGGCGGATAGGCGCATTCGATTACAGCGATCGCAAAAACACTCGGACATTTGGGAAATAAAGCCTAATGTCCCTTTAGCACCGGGTATTTGAAACACATCCGCAGGCCCATTGCCTCTAACTTGAGATTCCTTTAAACCCCATCGAATACGAATATTTTGTCTAATTTCTTCCGAAGGTATCCAAGCACGTTGGCCAAATAATTCTTGGTTGCCAATGGGCATAAATTCAATAAATCTCACGTGCCAATCTTGCTCAATAGTTAAAGCAGCTAAATCTAAAACTTCTCCATCATTAAAACCCGGTATAACGACTACATTTAATTTTAAAGGGCTGAATCCCACCTCATAAGCTTTTTGTATCCCCGTCCAAACGTTATTCCAGCGACTTTTAGAGCCTTTGCCGATAATTTGATCAAAAATCTCTGGTTGTAGGGAATCTAGGCTAATATTGAGGCGTTTTAAACCTGCTTGATATAATTGCTCTGCCATAGAGGATAACAGAAAGCCATTAGTAGTCATGGCTAAATCCTGTGTTTCTGGCCAAGAAGCTATTTCTCTAACTAAGTTTACTACTCCCGGACGTAATAAAGGCTCGCCCCCTGTTAAACGAAATTTAGTCCATCCCAAGGGAATAAACACTTCTCGTAAGAGAGTTAATAATTCATCATCTGTGAGTAATTCTTGTTTGAGAAGATAATTTAACTCTGCTTCGTCTGGCATACAGTATTGACAGCGAAAGTTGCAACGGTCAATTAAACTTATCCTGAGATAGTCGATTGGATTCATGCTGATACTTTCGAGTTGTGTTTTAATCTAATGGTATTCTAAATCTAAGAACATTGAACATTGAACATTGAACATTGATAAATGGTAAATGATGAAAGCTAATCGCTAAAAGCTAAGAGCTAACTGCTAACCTAATAATTAAAATTGAAAAATAAGAAAGTTTTAAATTAGGAAACCGATCTAAATTTTGATAAATTATTTGACTCAGTAAAGTAGCATTTTCAACTATCCAAGCTTTTTCTAACAGATTATTTTGCTGTAAAAATTGCCAAACTTCTTCATAAACTGAACTAACTTTAAATAAAACCACCACATCAGCCCACGCTAAAACACTTTCTAATTCTGAAACTGAATAAAGAGCGGGTAAAATAGCTAGACGCTCATCAAGAATAGTTAAAGTAACCCCCGGAATATTTTTGACAACGACTTCAAATCTTATATTTTATCTGAGTTCGACGTAAATAAAATCTTGAAACTTAATCAAATCAGAATAAATGGCGATTTAAAATTTAGAAAAAAACAGTTTTACTGATAATATTCGGCACACATTACCAAAATTTAGGTATATTTATAGTGAAATTGATAACTTCTCCATAACTTCTACCTCAATAACTACTAACTCCGAACTGAGGTTATATTTTGTAGGGTGAGATTAGGCGCGCCCATGATATTGAAGATGAACTGATAGGGTGCAAGGCTTGCACCCCTAACAATTTTTTTTGTATTTTACCGGATAAAAATTACATCAATGTTAAATGATCGCTAAATCCCTAGCATCTAGCTCTGGTAAACCAGACAAACTAGCAATCTGGATTTTAGCAATATCTCCTACCCCATCAGCATCGAAGAAGAGTTTACCATTGCTTTGATTATAGATAAAACGGTCATTAGCATCCTTAGCTTTAGTACCAAGAACAAATTTATGATCGGCTAAAATTCCTGCTTGTAATCCACCACCAAAACCACTAGCCTTAATTTGAATTATATCTACATCAGATTTAAAGTCAGTGATAGTATCAATACCCTCTTTTTTTGAATTAAAGACGAAAATATCTTTACCAGCACCACCAGTAAGAATATCATCACCACCAGCACCAGTAAGAATATCTTTACCACTATTGCCAATTAAAGTATCGTTACCAGCTTGTCCTTTGAGAGAGTTATTACCCTTATTCCCTTTAATGGTGTTGTTAAGCTTATTACCAGTACCTTTGAGGTTAGCTTTACCCGTAAGGATTAAATTTTCGACGTGATTGGGCAAACCATAATTGATATTAGCTTTAACTGTATCAGTTCCATTATTCTTAGTTTCAATGACCCGATCGCCCGTGTTATCCACATAGTAGGTATCGTTACCAGTACCCCCTACCATACTATCAGCACCTGTGCCACCGTCTAAGATGTCGTTCCCAGCACCACCTCGCAAGGTGTCATTCCCACCTAATCCTCGTAAAGTATCATTACCTGCACCGCCCACAAGATTATTATTGTTAGCATCTCCTACCAGTAATAAGTTAGTAATATTATCATCGTTAGTAATTGTACCTTGTCCTTGATTATCGACTATAGTAGCGTTAGTGGCATTGCTGAGATTGACAAAAAATGTTTCATTTGGTTCTACGGTTGTATCTCCATTGATAACCACAGAAATAGTTTTACTGGTTTCATTGGTGGCAAAACTCAAATTTCCACTTTTGGAAACATAATCACTTCCTGCTGTAGCTGTACCATTGGAGGTACTATAGTTAACGGTAATAGTACCACTGGGTGTACCTGTGCGAGTGACGGTGAAGACTGCATTTTTAGTACCGCTATTGCCTTCGGTGATAGTTACATTATTTATCCTAAGGGTGGGTAAAGATTGACTTATCTGATATAGATAGATCTCAGAATCATTACCATCATTCCCTGTCCATACTATATTGTTCCCTGATATTTGCGGATCATAATCAATTATAGTATTGTTGGATATGTTAGTAGTGGTAGTGCCATTATATAGATAGATTTCGTCATCATTACCATCATTTCCCACCCACACTACATT
>CAYPSO010000123.1:3925-11688 GCA_964413275.1 uncultured bacterium
GTTTCCTGATATTTGCGGACTATGTTCGTGGGTAGTATTATTAGTTAATTTAGTAATGGTAGTGCCATTATATAAATAGATTTCGTCATCATTGCCATCGTTTCCCACCCACACTACATTGTTTCCTGATATTTGCGGACTATGTTCGTGGGTAGTATTATTAGTTAATTTAGTAGTCGTAGTGCCATTATATAAATAGATTTCGTAATCATTGCCATCCCACCCCATCCACACTATCTTATTTCCTGAGATTTGCGGACTATGTTCGTGAGTATTATTATTAGTTAATTTAGTAGTGGTAGTGCCATTATAGAAAAAGATTTCGTGATCATTGCCATCCCATCCCGTCCAAACTACATTGTTTCCTGATATTTGCTGATCACGAGCAGAAGTATATATACTATTAGATATTATAGTAGTGGTAGTGCCATTATAAAAATAAGTTTTCCCAAAACTGCCTTCCCACACTACATTATTTCCTGATATTTGCGGATTATGATTATATCCAGCATTATTAGATATTTTAGTAGTTGTAACGCCATTATACAAAAAGATTTCGTCAAGGGCATTTCCCGTCCACACTACATTGTTTCCTGAGATTTGCGGACTATGTTCGTGAGTATTATTATTAGTTAATTTAGTAGTGGTAGTGCCATTGTATAAATAGATTTCGTAATCATTGCCATCCCACCCCATCCATGCTACATTATTTCCTGATATTTGCGGACTATGATTATATCCAGCATTATTGGTTAATTGAATAATCGTACTATTCTCGACATTGAAAATTTGATTATTAACAGTGACAATATTCCAATCATTTTCATTTCTGATGGTGTTCAATTCAGGGTTTGTCATGGGTTTATTTAATACCAAATTGCGCCAAATTTCCCCTTCATCACCAGCACTATCGGTGATGTTGATGTTCGCGTCTAAAAAGTGTCCATATTCTTCTAACAACACATCACGAATTTTTGTAATGGATTTTGACTCAACGAGGGAAGATGACAAATAAATAGTATTATTACTTGCACTATAAGCACCCTGAGCACCATTCATCCCAGTCGGCGATAAAATTTCGACGGTAGGTAAATCAGTGAAATTACTGTTACTCCACTGAGAAAAGATAGTATTAGTTACGGTGGTATTGTAATTATTTCCGAAGGCTACGGATAAATCCGCCTCTAGGCTTGGGCTTAAAGAGGCTTTCAGTAACAATGCTTGAGCTTCGGTAATGGCTTGGTTTAGTTTACTCATAAAATTTTTTCCCGATATCTATAACACCAGAATATCGCAACAATTTATGTAAAACGAGAGTCTTTACACAATCTTTATACCCACATTCCGCACTTGCTTTTTTGTTATCCATAGTCACCAAATAGAAGTATATTCTGGGGAATTTGAGCTAGAAGAAAATCAAGAAATAATCAGCTTATTAAAAAATAAAGCGGGTAAATTTATTCTGGCTACTAATGTATTAGACGAGGAAGAATTATCCTCAGAAGAAACACTTTTACAATATAAAAATCAGCAAAGTTGTGAAAGAGGATTTAGGTTTTTAAAAGACCCCTTATTTTTGGCATCAAGTGTATTTGTTAAAAATCCCAAAAGAATTGAAACAATGGGTATGTTAATGGGATTATGTTTATTAGTATATAACATTGGTCAGAGAATGGTTAGAAAAGAATTAGTTGCTCAGGGAAAAAAGATAAAAAAACCAGAAGGTAAATTAACTGATCAACCAACTTTAAAATTGATATTTAAAATGTTTAAAGGTATTCATTTAGTTAAATTATCAGGAAAAATCATCATTAGTAATATAAATGCTGAGCTCCTAAATATTCTCAAATATTTTACAGTTTATTGTCAAAATTATTACCAGTAAAATTAATAATTTAACTGTATCTAAATTAAAAAATTGTGATTAGAGTGTTTTAATTAATCTGAAATACCCTTAGTTTTTTCATGTTTAAAATTAGCAGTGTTTGTCGAAATTTACACTCCTATTATTAAATTGTTTCAATTTCTCCTTTAACTGTTTATTTGTCCATTAAAAATTAATGACTTTTTCTGGTTGATTAAATCAAGTGCGGAAAGTGGGTTTATACAAATTTATTTTTACTCTGATGCTAGGATTAGTCTCAGTGTTTATACTGATCTTTACCAAAACTTTATTATTGAATTGCCCCCGCCCCCAATTTCAGGATGAAATCGAGAAAAAAGTCCCCAAAGTTAGGGATTGAGGGGCAGATTCCATCGCCTTTTCGCCCCCCTCTCACAGGTGTAGGTTTTTTACAAAAACATTCTGATGAGGGTGAGACAAGGGGGACAAGGGTGGAAAGTGGACAAGGAAGAGGGGAATCATTTAAGAAACACTTTGTTACAAATAATACAGAAATGGCTGAAAAGACCATTTTTCGTTCGTACTATCTCCCTTGTCTGCTGTCCTTCGTTCCTTCCTTGTCTTGTCTCAACCCAAATGTAAAAAACCTACCCTTGTCAGTACCCCGAGTGTGGGGACTTTTATTTGTGCGATCGTGAAATGGTGCTGCGCGATCGCCACTGTATAATTTTTAATGGGAGTAGTTATCTAACCAATCAATTAAATCATTGGTAGAATTAAAATCCAATAACGCCTCCGCTAGAGATTCCAGAGTTAAAAATGACAAAGATTTAACTTGACTTTCCAATTCTGGGGAAAGTTGTCCTAATTTTCGTTTTAACTGATGAATAATTAATTGTAATCGTTCTTGTTGAATACCTTGTTGTAACCCTTGTTGAATACCCTTTTGTAATCCTTTTTGTTCAACTTCTGCCATTTTATCTCGGTATAATTGTCTTAAACTCATAATTAATATTTCATCCTCCTCGATGGTTTCTTGTTTTTCTTGTTTCTTCGCTTCTAATTTTTCTAATAATCCGTACACCAATTCTAATACAATCTCTCGGTGAGGATAGTTTGATGGTAGCGCTTTTAATTCTTCCATGGCTTTTATTTGTTTATTCCCTCGACTTAAGATTCTCAACCAGAGAGTATTCTTTGTTATCGGTAATTGATGTATGGCGACAATTCCTGTGGATAAACCCGATGTTAGAAAATAAATTCCTGTTTCCCAATTTTCCTTTGGTGTTGCCGTAAACTGTTTCAGGATTCCCTTAGAAATGGTGGGGGTAATAATCCATAAAAACGGCAATTCTCTCTCTGGAATAATTCTTTTTTCTCGTTTTGCTTCTTTGATTTGATTTTGTTGTATGCTAATTAATTTACCAATACAATCTCGAATTTGCTCGCCGGTAACGGGATTACGATATACTTCAAGTAAACAAGTAGTTTGTGCTAGTCGCCCTAATAATCCTAATGTTTCAGGAGAAGTCGGTACGGGTTTAGTCGGAATAAATAACACATCTATTTGTCTTCTTTCACTTGTAACATCCGCAGACGGCGTTACTTCTCCATAATCTTGATATAATTCTGGTAAATATTACTTTACAAATTCATCGTGAGGAAATTGGGACATAATGAACTCAAGATAATCTATTTCATAGTTAATCCTATCAAAAAATATCTTTCAACTTCTCACGATAACAAGGGAAAATAAATATTGTTAATTAGACATCTCCAATAATTTATAACCCAAGGTGTTACCTGTACCTCCTACCATACTGTCTGCACCACTACCGCCATTAAGGGTATCATTGCCAGCACCACCGATAAGGGTATCGTTACCAGCCTCACCATTGAGACGATTATTCCCACTGTTACCAGTAATGCGGTTATTCAAGGTATTTCCTGTACCGTTGATATTACCAGAACCTTGTAAAATTAGGTTTTCGAGGTTATTTCCTAAAGTATAGGTAATGGTCGAGCGCACTGTATCAATCCCTTCGTTGGCATTTTCGATGATGCGATCACCTGTGTTATCCACATAATAGGTATCGTTACCCGTACCTCCTACCATACTGTCAGCACCCGTGCCACCATTAAGGGTATCATTCCCAGCACCACCGATAAGGGTATCGTTGCCTGCACCACCGTTGATGATGTCGTTACCTGGGCCGCCAGTGAGAGAGTCATTGCCCGGAGTGGGAGTATTGTTGATCCCAAGGGTTGGTTCAAAGGATAGAGAATAAGCAACAGCTTGACCACTAGGTTGACTAATTTTCAGTTGATAGGTTTTACCCGGTAAGGGATCTGGAGTCGTAAATTTAATCTGTCCTGTACCCGACTGAACAGAGGTAACGGCTACAGGAGGCTTAGTCAAATCAGAGTCAGCGATAAATAGCTGGGCTGTGGCGGTTTGATTCCCGATTAGGTTGACGGAAACTTGAACGGGGGTAATGCGATCGCCAAAGGCGGCTTTTCGTAAGCGCACAGCACCACCGAAGGTAATCGGTATTGAGACGAAAAAAAGTAGCTATATTTAAAGCTACTGTTGAGATTTTTTTTGATCTAAAAATTAGAAATTACTTAACCATTGTTGTAAATCCTCGATGGAATTCATATCAAATAAATCCTCTGCTAAGGTTTCTAAATCCTCAATATTTAAGGCTCTTACTTGAGTTTGTAAATCTGCATTAATTACCCCTAATTTTCTTTGAATTAAACGAATAATTAATTCCTTATCTTGATCGATTCTTTGCTGTAAACCTAGCTGTAAACCTTCTTCTTTCGCCATTTGCTCAAAAGGACTAACTAAGGGCATAACTTTTTCCTCCTCGTATTTAATAATTTTTTGATTCAAATTTTGTTGCAACAATGCTGGTAAAGTCATCATAGCGTCGATAAATTTAAACAGTTTGACTATTTCTAATTTACTGTATTCTTTATCGTATAAACTTCTGATTAAATACCATTTCCATTGCTCTCTTTCTGTTAAATTACTGGTGGTTGCTTTGGTTTTTAAATGTGCCATGATCATCATGGCAAAGGGGTTTAAATCTTTTTCTAATTCTGACCATTTTTCTTGATAATCTAATAATTTTATCGTGGGAAAATCTAGCTTTAATTTACACCCTCCTAAATCGTAACCATAATTTGATGGTCGCCATTTTTCTTTTTCATCTCCTAGTATAGCAAGACTAATTACTGGTTTCCGATACAGGTCAAAGGTGCGATAATGGTAGATAAACATTCTTTGATTAAAGTCGGTGTCATATTGACTTTGGACTTCGATGTGGACTAAAATCCACACTTCTTGATTGTCTTTTAACCATACTTGAAATAGTTTATCCACTAATCTTTTACTATCATCGGAGTCGGCGGTAATTTTCTGCAATTCTTTGTCTAAAGAAATGGGGGTTTTTAACCAGTTAATTAAGTTATATACTTCTGGAAAAAAGAAGTGGAGGAAGCGATCAAAATATTCGGCGATCGCCTCTTTCCATGGTTCATCGTAATTAGCGTTTATTTCTGTCATAAAACCACAGATTAATCAAGATCTGATGTGGCTATATTACGACAATATCGGCATTAGTCAATGCTAAACCCGTATTTAAAGTGGCCATGCGTACCGCAGCAGTCACTCCATTGCCATCCACATCAAAGAATAAACCTCCACTATTGGAATTGTAGAAGAAACGATGAGCAGAAGTGGTAGCTGATGAACCAGTGGTAAACCTATTGCTGGGTAATGTACCTGCTATCAAACCGCCACCAAAACCGCTACGACTAACTAAAATCGTGTCATCGATAACATTAAAGTCCGTAAGGCGATCGATTCCCTCCGATAGTGAATTAAAGCGGAAAAAGTCATTACCCGTACCGCCAGTAAGAGTATCCCTACCTCCACCACCGATTAAGGTATCATTACCCGCACCACCGGTGAGGATATCATTGCCTGTACCACCAATTAAGGTGTCATTACCTGCTGCACCAGTAAGGGTATCGTTGCCTGCACCACCATTAAGCATATTATTACCACTATTACCAGTAACACGGTTATTTAAGCTATTACCTGTACCATTAATATTGGCTTTACCACTGAGGGTCAGCTCTTCTACGTTGGTGGGCAAAGTATAGCTGATGCTGGAAATTACCTTATCCCTACCAGCATTTAAGACTTCCACTACCCGATCGCCTGTATTATCTACATAATAGGTATCGTTACCTGTACCTCCTACCATACTATCTGCACCAGCACCACCAACGAGAGTATCATTCCCAGCACCACCGATAAGGGTATCGTTACCTGCCGCACCAGTAAGGGTATCGTTGCCTGCACCACCATTGAGGATATTATTACCACTATTACCAGTAACACGGTTATTTAAGCTATTACCTGTACCATTAATATTGGCTTTACCACTGAGGGTCAGCTCTTCTACGTTGGTAGGTAAAGTATAGCTGATGCTGGAAATTACCTTATCCCTACCAGCATTTAAGGTTTCTACGACCCGATCGCCTTTGTGATCGACATAGTAGGTATCGTTACCTGTACCTCCTACCATACTATCTGCACCCGTGCCACCAACGAGGGTATCATTCCCAGCACCACCGATATTCGATAGGTCTTAGCGATACTTTTGTAATGTCGGGTCCGACTTGCGCGTCTATTGGATCGATTAGAACAGCAGGTTTAATTGGTGTTGATCGGCGGACAACAACGTTCCTCGTGGATGTATTGTAAACTCCATAGTCGGGAGCGCGATCGCCTTGATGATAAGGTAGATCTGGTCGCTGTAGAGGATTAATTGATCCCATGACGGGCAGACTGGCTAAAGCATACAAATCGACGTTCGTCGAATTACCCAAGGCGGCGATCGGGATATCCAAGGTCACAAGTTCGAGGGATTGCGAACCAAAAGGAACTAATGTATTAGAAGCCGATCCTTTGGCAATTTGTTGATCCTTTGTTCCGTAATTTGATGCTAAGCGATAAAGTGTCGCAGTCGAAGAGATATCTGGCTCCCAGAGAATGGGTATATCAACTCTATATTCAGCACCGCGAACCGTCCCCCAATTGATAGCACCAGTTAGCGGATTTCTGTCACTATCGATAAAGATGCTGAGGCTCGGATTCAGTCGGAATGCCCAATTCTGAGGATCGAGACCGACCTGTACGCGTAAGATGTTGTTGCTAACAAAAGCATCCAAATATTTGATGTCAGCAAGATAGGGCTTAAATTTTCCTTGTCCCACATAGACCCAATCATCTGGATCGATGTAACAATAAGTCGTCGCCAGAGCGGGAAGATTGTTAGCTTGCTTAATTTCAAGTGTGTTTCCATCAATCGTAACGATCGCACTATCATCTTCTGTTTTGATTCTTTGCAATTCCCCTTCACTCAAATTAACTCCTCGAACCAAAGCAGAAAATAGTTCTCCTTCATCCCCTGTAGTATCAACTTTATTTAATAATTTATCTACGCCATGACCTATTTCTTCGAGAATTACATTTACTACTACGTCAAGATTATGGGCATGACTGTTGAGAAATTCTCGTGCTAGATAAACTGTATTTGTTTCCCCAGCATAAGCACCATTAGCTCCATTAATCTCCTCAGTAGCGACAATTTTGAACTGAGGTAAATTAGCAAATTTTTCATCTTTCCACTGACGACGCAAACTTTTTGCAGCTTGTTGGTCAAAATCATCTCCAAAAGCAGTTTCCAATATAGACCAAAAAGAGGAGTTAGTCGCCAAAGAATGAAGATAGTTTTGTGCTATATCCATCCCCCTTACTAACAGCAATAAATTACTGTCTTCCTCTGTAAGCGTTCAGGGGGGTTAGAAAATATGGTAGTTTAGAGGCATGGAAAAAGAG
>CAYPSO010000124.1:0-11188 GCA_964413275.1 uncultured bacterium
TGTAAAGCTTTATCTGCTAATCCTTCTCTTTTTTCCCTAGTTGAGTAATTACAAATAATATAACAGTTTATATATTTTTTGGTGGGCAAAATATGCTTTGAGAATTTCCCGTAAACTTGATCTGTCGATTTTGCCCACCCTACTTTAAATGGTACTTTATTTAACCGCAAGTCCCTTACGCCTGATCTTAATAGGTAACTTAAATGCGTGAGGGCTTATTAGCTATTAATATATGTTTTGGGTTTCACGAGTGTTTAACCCAAGCTACCTTTTATTTTAAAATTATTTAGAATTATTACTAATAACACATCGAATCCCCGTTTTTTGATTATTCACATCTTTTTCATAACGAGGAATTAAGTGAATATGAGCGTGCATTACTTTTTGTCCAGCAGCTTTATTAATATTAAAACCTACATTAAAACCATCAGGACTATATTTTTTAGTTAAAAATTTTTGCACCTCATTAACCATATACCAACAACTAGATTGCTCCTCAAAAGATAAATCAAAATAATTAGCCACATGGCGTTTAGGAATAATTAAAGTATGACCTTTACTGAGAGGATAACCATCTAATATTGCATAATTATTGGGACACTCATATATCAAAGTCAACTTTTTATAGGGATTACAAAAAATACATTTATTAGCAGAGTTTCTTTGATGATTATAATGAGTATATTGATAAATCTCGCAATGCTCATCTAAATATATTGACTTAAAAGGTAATTTAACTAAACATTGATAAGTGGGCTTTTTATGGACATAATGTTCCCTAAATCCTTCTTTTTTTAAATCTCGCCTTACGGCAAAATAAACCTTGCCTCCGGGTTTTAATAATTGGGATATTTCCATAATCACAGAAGATTGTATCTGAGGAAATAATACATTTAAAACATAAAAACAGAGAATAGTATCAAATTTTTGAGTAGGATAGGTGGAGAAATAATAAGGATCGTAACCAATTATATTAAACCCTTTTTTTTTAGTAATTTTACATCATTACCAAAACCACAACCAAAATCAAGAATTTCACCTTGTAATAAATTTTGGTTAAATAAATATTTAGCAGGAAAAGATAAATAAGTTCTTTCTATTGCCGTGAGGTGACTATATTTATTTTCTTTAATATTCATTTAATTATTGCTTAATTTAACTTAGTAAAGTATATCAAAATAAGTTAAAGCATTTTAAATTTTTACTTTCCCCTTGATTCTTGGAAAAAAATTTATTACAATATTTAAACTGTTACCCTACTGCGTTGGTGACTGCCAACAAAGTTTTTTGATCTATGCTTTGAAGTTAAGGGAATCAACAGCGTTTGTGGTAGTAAACCAGACATTGTATCTGGAAACAGAAACAAACATTAGTCGATACCCACCTGGTTAAACCAGGTCATAAACTGAGGTAAAACGGCGTGGCGGGGTAATTTTTAATTTTAAACGTTGCATTAGCGCAAAAGTATTAGCGATTGAATAGTTGTCAAGAAGCATAAGGTAAATGAAACTTTAGACAACTAAAAATTTAATGTCATTGATTGTCACGATTTTTAAAGAACTTCGCAAATCTAGATAAGGTTAAGTTTACACTAAAGAATAGTAGTCAAATTTGATACTAAAAATTATTAAATATAGGATTTATTGAGAGAAAACATGGTTCAGACTCCCGTTTCCCCAAACAAAAAACTGTCTAAACTTGAAAACATAAAAGATCGTAGTAATTATCTACGTGAGCCTTTAGCTACAGAATTATTAAACGACTCAACCCATTTTACAGAAGATGCTATTCAAATTCTTAAATTTCATGGTTCTTATCAACAGGATAACAGAGATAATCGAGTAAAAGGACAAGAAAAAGATTATCAAATGATGTTGCGCACCCGCACACCGGGGGGATATGTGCCACCGCAACTATATCTTATTTTAGATAAACTTGCCGATGAGTATGGTAGTCAAACTCTTAGGGCTACTACAAGACAAGCCTTTCAGCTTCACGGAGTTTTAAAAAAAGACCTTAAAACTGTGATGTCAACTATCATCCGCAATATGGGTTCAACTTTAACCGCTTGTGGAGATGTTAACCGTAATGTGATGTCACCCCCTGCACCTTTTAAAAATCGCCCAGAATACGAGTATGCCAAGGAATATGCCAGTAATATTGCTGATTTATTAACTCCCCAAAGTGGTGCATATTATGAAATTTGGGTTGACGGTGAAAAAATTGTAACCGGTGAGGAAAACCCCGAAGTTGTAGCCGCCAGAAAAAATAGCTGTGGGCGTAGTGATGATGAGCTTGAGCCTGTTTATGGCGAACATTATCTGCCTCGTAAGTTTAAATGCTCTGTAACTGTGCCGGGGGATAATTCCATTGATGTCTATACCCACGATATTAGTTTAGTGGTGATGACTAATAAAAAAGGTGAGTTACAAGGCTTTAATGTTTTGGCTGGTGGTGGTTTAGGGCGCACCCACAATAAAGAAGAAACCTTTGCGAGAACTTCTGATGAGATTGGTTATGTAGATAAAGCCAGAGTTTACGATTTAATTAAAGCCATTGTAGCAACTCAAAGGGATTATGGCGATCGCACTAACCGTCGTCACGCTAGAATGAAATACCTTATCCATGATTGGGGAGTAGAGAAATTTAAAGCCAAAGTAGAAGAATATTTTGGTGAAAAAGTTGCCGATTATAAATCTTTACCAGATTGGAAATATCAAGATTTCTTAGGTTGGAATGAACAGGGAGACGGTAAATTATTTTTAGGTATTTCTGTTGAAAATGGGCGGATTAAAGATGATGAAAATCTACAGTTAAAAACTGCCTTAAAGAAAATTGTTCAGCAGTACAATTTACCCATTAGATTAACTGCCAATCAAAATGTAATTCTCTACGAAATTGAGCCGGAATTACAGCAACAAATACAAGCCATTCTCGATGAACATGGAGTAATTACCGATGCTAATAAAATTAGTTCTTTAGTACGTTATTCTATGGCTTGCCCTGCCTTCCCTACCTGTGGTTTAGCAATTACAGAATCTGAAAGAGCTTTACCCGGAATTATCGAGCGTATTGAAGCACTTTTAACTAAAATCGGGCTAAAAGACGAGGAATTTGTCATTAGGATGACAGGTTGTCCTAATGGTTGCGCTCGCCCCTACATGGCAGAATTGGGTTTTGTTGGTAGTGCGCCAGAAACATATCAAATTTGGTTAGGTGGAACACCCGATCAAACTCAACTCGCTCAACCTTACACAGATAAAATGGCTGTTGCTCAGTTAGAGGAGTTTTTTGAACCAATTTTTGTTAATTTTCGTGATAATCGTCGTAAAGATGAAAGTTTTGGAGTTTTCTGTAATCGAGTTGGTTTTGAAGCATTGAGGGAGTTTTCAGATAATTATCAGTTAGGTAGTTACAAGAAATTAAAATCCCGTGCAGGGCGTAAGCACCAACATAGAATCGGTGTGCCAGATGTGGTTTATGATCGCTTGAAAGAAATTTCAGCAGAACAAAAACGTCCCATGAATCAAATTGTGACTGAAGCTTTAGAAGCATATTTCTCTGACAAATAAAACTCTAGATTAAAAATGTATGTGGTGGGTTACGGCTTATTTTTAATATAGATTTGTTGTTAATTTTTATCGCTGTCTAATCCACCCTACAAATTACTACAAAAATTCATAATTCATAATTCATAATTCATAACTAATAACTAATAAATGTCTCCTCGTAAACGTTTTGCTCAACATTGGTTACAAAGCGATAAAATTTTAGACAAAATAGTAGCCGCCGCAGAATTAAAACAAAATGATATTGTCTTAGAAATAGGCCCAGGAAAAGCTGCTCTTACCCGCCGTTTGATAGATTTAGTAAAAGTAGTTGCCGTAGAAATTGATCGAGATTTATGTCTAAATTTAGTTAAAAAGTTGGGAAATAGCGATAATTTTGTATTATTACAAGGGGACATATTAACATTAGATATAAATCCATTAATAGATAATTTTCCTGCTTTTAAATATCCCAATAAAGTAGTAGCAAATATTCCCTATAATATTACGGGACCAATTATAGAAAAATTATTAGGAACTATTAGTAAACCCGCCGAAAATAAATACGAATCAATTGTTTTATTAGTTCAAAAAGAAGTAGGAGAAAGATTAACTGCTAAAGCAGGAAATAGAGCCTTTGGTGCTTTATCAGTTAGGGTGCAATATTTAGCAGATTGTGAATTAGTTTGTGATGTACCAGCGAAAGCCTTTTATCCTCCTCCTAAAGTGGATTCTGTGGTAGTTAAATTAACTCCCAGAGATATTTCGATTCCGGCAAGAGATCCAAAATTATTAGAAACTTTAGTGAAAGTTGGTTTTGGTAGTAAGAGAAAAATGCTAAGAAATAACTTAAAAAGCTTAATTGATGTAGATAAATTAACAGAGTTATTAACAGAATTAAATATAAAAAATGAAGCTAGAGGTGAAGAATTGAGTTTAACAGATTGGGTCAATTTAAGTAACAATTTTTCTAAATTTATCAAACATGAATAATATAAAAATTAGTTTACTTCAAGAAAGCGATCTAGAATATGCCGAAATCCTTACAAAAAATAGAAGCGTTACAAGAAATTTAATGATAAAATCTCAACCCTATCGCTATTTAATATTTTACAAACCCTATCAAGTTTTATGTCAATTTACCGATACTGATAATGAAGGGGAAAAACGTAAAACTTTAAAAGATTATATTCCCATTCCTTCGGTTTATTCAGTAGGTAGATTGGATTTTGATAGTGAAGGTTTACTTCTATTAACTAATGATGGTAAATTACAACATCGCATTGCCCATCGTCAATTTGCCCATCCCCGTACTTATTTAGTTCAAGTAGAAAAAATTCCCGACGAAAATTCTTTAAATCGTTTGCGTCAAGGGGTAAATATTAAAGATTATCGAACTCGCCCTGCTCAAATTAACTTATTAAATCAAGAACCAGATTTACCCCCTCGCATTCCGCCAATTCGCGATCGCAAAAATATACCTACTGCATGGTTAGAAATTACCCTCACTGAAGGGCGCAATCGACAAGTCAGAAGAATGACAGCAGCCGTCGGTTTTCCTACTTTAAGATTAGTTAGGATAGGGATAGGCAAACCACCTCACCAATTAACTTTAAAAGGTTTAACTCCGGGTGAATGGCGAGATTTAACGGTTTCGGAATTGAAAAATTTAACTACTTTATCTAATTTTAAATAATTGAAAAAAAAGATTTTTAATAGAGAAAAATAATCCAAATTTAACTTGTATATAATTATTATTAGAGAAAAAAATAGACGTTGCTGATTTTAGAGATAATAAAGGTTAAAAATGAAACCAATAACAACAGTTAAAAGCACTTCCGGTTTATTCAGAATATTCCGCCAAATACAGGCTATTGTGTTTCCTCTTCATCTTTTTGAAGAGCGCAACCGCAAATATGGAGATTTTTATCAAATTATCTTTAAAAACTCTCCCCCAAGCATAGTATCTAGTAATCCTCAAGCAATTGAGGATATTTTTACCGCTTCTCCTGATACCTTTGAAGTAGGAAAAGGAAATAAAATTTTAACTTTTTTAGTAGGAGATAATTCCTTACTTTTATTAGATGGTAAAGCCCACAAAAATCGACGACGTTTATTAATGCCTCCTTTTCACGGAGAATCCTTACAAGAATACAGTCGTAAAATAGTATCCATAACTGAAAAAATAAGTGATTCTTGGCAAATAGATGAAGCTTTTAAAATTCGTCCTTATATGCAAGAAATCACATTAACAGTGATTTTAAATCTAGTATTTGGTATTGATTCAGGAGAAAGATTTGAACGCTTAAAAGAATTATTAACTCAACTTTTAGAAATATTTGATAATCCTTTAAGTTCCTCTTTAATATTTTTTCCTATACTACAACAAGATTGGGGTAAATTTAGTCCTTGGGGTCGTTTTCTCTTATTAAAAGAAGAAATTAGACAATTAATTTATCAACAAATAGAAGAAAGACGAAACTTATTAGCTTCAAATAAATTAGAAAGTCGAGATATTTTCAGTTTATTATTATTAGCAAAAGATGATAATGATGAAGGAATGAGCGATGAAGAATTACAGGATGAATTAATAACATTATTATTTGCTGGACACGAAACCACCGCTTCAGCTTTAACTTGGCTTTTTTATTGGATTCATTATCTTCCCGAAGTTCAAGAAAAATTGCGTTTTGAATTAGATTCTATCGGAAAAAATCCCGATTATAAAGAAATAAATAATTTACCTTATTTAGATGCAGTAATTTCAGAAACTCTACGAATTTACCCCATTGCTCCCGGTACTTTTGGCCGTCTTCTTACTAAGCCACTTTCAGTTATGGGATATGAATTAGAACCTCAAACTTGGTTAATGATTTCTATTTATTCCCTTCATCATAGAGAAGATTTATATCCAAATTCAAAACAATTTAAACCAGAAAGATTTTTACAAAAAAAATATTCGACCTACGAATATATTCCCTTTGGTGGAGGAAATCGACGCTGTTTGGGTTCAGCCTTAGCATTATTAGAAATGAAATTAGTTGTAGCCACAATTTTAAAACATTTTCAATTAGAATTAACTCAAAAACGCCCAATATTACCAGTACGTCGCGGTTTAACTCTTGCGGCTCCAAGTTATTTAAAAATGAAAGTAGGGGCGAGAAAACCTCGCCCGTAGAAGAATTAATTGTAGGGTGGACTAATTAAAAAGGCATCTCATCGTCATTAGAGTATAAATCTTGAGACGATAAATGTTCGTACATTTTCCAGCGTTGATCTACATCTTCCTGAGCTTGTTTCAGTAAGCGTTTTGCTTCTGCTGGTTTAGTTTTGCTCAACATCTTAAAGCGGTTTTCTTGATACATAGAAATATCAACGGATTTTTTAGGCTGTTTGCTATCCAGTTGTAAGGGATTTTTGCCTTCTTCTTTTAAGTCTGGATTATAACGGTAAAGTAACCAACGTCCACTTTCTACTATTTCTTTTTGCTGAGTCATAGCAGTGGTCATATTAATACCATGAGCAATACAGTGACTATAGGCAATAATTAAAGATGGCCCTTCATAGGCTTCTGCTTCGAGGAATGCTCGTAAAGTATGTTCATCTTTTGCTCCCATAGCTACACTAGCGACATAGACATTGCCGTAAGTCATGGCAATTAACCCTAAATCTTTTTTCGGTGCAGGTTTACCACCACTCGCATATTTAGCGACTGCTGCTCTAGGTGTAGCTTTGGATGATTGACCGCCAGTATTAGAATAAACTTCAGTATCCATAACTAAAATGTTGACGTTACGACCACTAGCAATTACATGATCTAATCCGCCAAATCCTATGTCATAAGCCCAACCATCTCCACCAACTATCCAGACAGATTTTTTAACTAAATAATCCGCTAAACTTAACAGTTGTTTGGCTTCGCCTGTTTCTAAACCTTCTAATTTTTGCTTCAGTTGACCTACCCTTGAACGTTGCTCCCAAATATCTGCTTCGTCTCTTTGATTAGCGTTAAGGATTTCAGAAACTAAATTATCGCCAATTTCCCCTGATAATTTCTCTAACAATTCCTTGGCAAACTCTTGGTGTTTGTCAATAGAAAGTCGGAATCCTAAGCCAAATTCGGCGTTATCTTCAAATAAGCTATTACTCCAAGCTGGGCCTCTTCCTTCGGCGTTTGTAGTCCAAGGAGTAGTAGGTAAATTGCCTCCATATATGGAGGAACAACCTGTTGCATTAGCAATCAAAGCGCGATCGCCGAATAGTTGACTGAGTAATTTTAGATAGGGTGTTTCTCCACAACCCGCACAAGCACCGGAAAATTCAAATAAAGGTTCTTGCAATTGTTGTTCCCTAATTTGATTGAGTTTTAAAAGTTTGCGATCGGGTAATGGTAAATTTAAAAAGAAATCCCAATTTTCTTTTTCCTGTTCCCGGAGTGGCAATTGTTCCTCCATATTAATCGCTTTACGGGAAGGTTGAGATTTATTTTTAGCCGGACATATATCAACACAAATACCGCATCCCGTACAATCTTCCGGGGCAACTTGAATGGTAAATTTATTACCGGGTAAATTTTTATCCTTGGTATTGGCAAATCTAAAGGTAACAGGTGCATTTTTGAGGGCAGTTTCTTCATAACTTTTGCCTCGAATTACCGCATGGGGACATACCATAATACATTTACCACACTGTACGCACACATCCGCATCCCAGACTGGTATAAATTGACCAACGTTGCGTTTTTCCCATTTAGTTGTACCTGTGGGATAAGTGCCATCACAGGGTAACATACTGACAGGAAGACTATCTCCTTCTCCAATGAGCATTTTTGCCTGTACTTCCCGCATAAATTCTGGTGCTAAAGGCGAAACTATGGGGGGTTTAGTAATGGTGCTATTAACTTCTTGGGGCTGCACTTCAAACAAATTCTCTAAGGTGTTATCCACTGCTTGCATATTCATGCGCACAATATCTTCACCCTTCTTACCGTAGGTTTTTTCGATCGCTTTTTTAATTTGAGCAATGGCTTCTTCCCTCGATAAAACGCCAGAAAGGGCAAAAAAGCAAGTTTGCATCACCGTATTAATTCTATTGCCCATGCCACTTTCTCTGGCTACTCTATTGGCATTAATAACGTAGAATTTTAAGCCTTTACCCACTATTTGTTCTTGTACTTCTCTGGGTAATTGATGCCAAACTTCTTCGACAGCATAAGGACTATTTAATAAAAAAACAGCACCATTTTTGGCAGAATTAAGTACATTGAGTTTTTCTAGGAAAATCCACTGATGACAACCGATAAAATTAGCTTGTTCGATTAAATAAGTTGAGCGAATTTTATCCTGACCAAATCTTAAATGGGATACGGTAACAGCACCAGATTTTTTCGAGTCATAAACAAAATAACCCTGAGCAAAATTATCAGTTTCCTCCCCAATAATTTTGATAGAATTTTTGTTAGCTCCCACCGTACCATCCGATCCCAAACCATAAAACATTGCTCTAACCACGCTTTCTGGTTCGATATTAAAGGTGGGATCGTAATTTAAAGAGGTATAAGTAACATCATCGTTAATACCGATAGTAAAGTGGTTTTTGGGCTTATCTTGTTTTAAATTATCAAAAACTGCTTTAACCATTGCTGGATTAAATTCTTTAGAAGATAAACCATATCTACCTCCAACAACTTTCGGTAATCTACCAATACCTTCCCACTCTTCACTAATTGCAGTTACCACATCTAAATATAAAGGTTCGCCACCACTTCCGGGTTCTTTAGTTCGATCTAATACTGCTATATTTTTAGTTGTAGTTGGTAAGGCTTTAATTAAAGCTTGAGTATCAAAAGGACGATACAATCTTACCTTTAAAACTCCAACTTTTTCTCCTTGACTATTCAAATAATCAACGGTTTCATGGACAGTTTCGCAACCCGAACCCATTAAAATAATGACTTTTTCAGCATCTTCTGCCCCATGATACTCAAATATTTTATATTCCCTACCTGTAACTACCGCAAAATCATCCATAGCCTGCTGTACGACTTCTGAACAGACATTATATAGTGAGTTAACGCTTTCTCTGCCTTGAAAATAAACATCGGGATTTTGGGATGTACCCCTAATTACAGGTCTATCTGGGGTTAATGCCCTGTGTCTGTGGGCTAAGATTTCATCATCGTCAGTTAATGCCCTTAAATCGGCTTCTTCTAATAATTCCACCTTCTGAATTTCATGGGATGTTCTGAAACCATCAAAAAAGTGAATAAAGGGGATTCTAGTTTTAAGGGTACTTGCCTGGGCAATTAAAGCAAAATCGTGAGCTTCTTGCACCGATGCCGAACACAACAAGGCAAATCCGGTGGCACGAGCGGCCATAACATCACTATGATCCCCAAAAATTGACAAGGCTTGAGCCGCTAAAGAGCGGGCTGCTACATGAATTACTGCACAAGTTAATTCTCCCGCTATTTTATACAGATTGGGGATCATTAATAACAAACCCTGTGAAGCCGTAAAAGTGGTTGTTAAAGAACCAGTTTGTAAAGCTCCATGAACTGCACCTGCTGCACCTCCTTCACTCTGCATCTCTATTACACTGGGAACTGTTCCCCATAGATTAGTCATACCTGTGGATGCCCAAGCATCAGCCCATTCACCCATCGGTGAAGCGGGAGTAATGGGATAGATGGCAATTACTTCATTTAATTTGTAGGCAACACGGGCAACGGCTTCATTTCCGTCCATGGTTGCATAAGTTCTGTTACTCATAATTTAGTCCTATTTGTAAGTATTACATTAAGATTGGTTAGCTTAGATTTCTTGGCAAATTTTAACAACTAAAAAGTTGTTTTTATCTCTTCTAACTCCTTGCATATTCAATACTATTTAAATTTTATGAGGCTTAATATTTCCCCGCTACTGACCTCTGATATGGCTGACTCTTACTTATTATTTTAACCAACTTTTCTAGTATTTCAACAATAAGTAATCTTAAGTAAGTTTAATAAGTAATTTTAAGTAATTTGAAGTTCTGTGATTAAATAAAACATAATCAACATTGTTTTATTTTTAATAAAGGTTGGTATCTGACTATACAGAAAATATTATTATGGTTGCTCAATTTTTAATAGTTTTCACAGGAGATGAAAAAATATTTGCTCGACACTTAGGGTGGTAATTAAAACTATGGTTATTTAGTTTATTTACGGATATTGGTTATGCAACTTTAAGGGTAATTCTTAAATTATGCTTGGGATATTCACTGAAATTCTTAAATTAGGAGGAGATACCAACACAACAGCAACTATTTTTAGTGGAATAATTAATGCCAAAATCAGTAAAAAGTATTCCTAAAATAAAAATATTACTCAATATTTTATAGCTATATGTTGTTAATTTGTATTAGTTAAAAAGTTTAAGAAATAGACTTATAAAGGGTTATAAAAATTAATAATCAACGAAAATATTTAAACTTTTATATTTGTGGACTCTGGTTAAGAAATATTTTATTTTAAGCTATTTTTAATCATTGTTATAGTAACAAATCAAAAAACACATATTTGTTTTCTGGCCTCAAAGTGATAGGGTGCATCTCAAATTTGCAGAAAGAGTGAGAAAATAATAAAAAGAAAAAATAAT
>CAYPSO010000125.1:0-11012 GCA_964413275.1 uncultured bacterium
TGTTGCCTCTTGCCTATTTCAACTAATAATTTATTACACTCAAACTAGAAGAGCCGAAAATAATTTTCTATACTTCTACATAAATAGACTAAAAGATAGTGATAGTAAATAATTAATCAATTAAAGCTAATTATTGAGAATAAAAAGATGTAAGAAAGTAATCTAAAAATTTTAATTTTGGAGATATAATCTAATCTAAAAAATAATAAATTAAATCACCAAATAATTATAGTTTTTAAGTTCATGACTGAAATCACTGGTCAAACTAAAATTCACGCTCTTTTAACTGAATATCCTCAATTAGAAGATGTTTTAATTGCAATAAATCCACAATTTCAAAAGCTAAAAAATCCGATTTTGCGCAGAACTATTGGACGAGTAGCCAGTTTGCAACAAGTGGCAGCCACAGTGGATGTTCCTTTAACTCAATTGCTCAATAAGCTGCGAATTGCTGTCGGTGATTCTTCTGAGTGATAAGTTAGTTTATTATTCTTTAATTAGCGGGACTTAAACAATTTTGATAGCCAAAATAAGATAGAATGCTTTTACTAACTGATTTGAACATTATTTTTTAAAGCAATCGCTTATTATGAGAGAAACAACTCCCGCAGCTATGCCTCAATGCTTCGATAGAGCGCTCTGCGCCACTTCGTGAGGGTGTAAAAAGTTTGATGATTTACTGAGAACTAAAGCTCAAAAAAGGGAGTTTAGACACTATTTAGGAGGATTATTAGGAGAAAGTGAAAGAAAAAACCTATATCAGATGGCTTCTGATGCAGTAGGAGTAAGTTACCACAAATTACACCATTTCTTAACTGAGGCAACTTGGTCTGCATTACTAATGTTGAACCATTGTTAGTTACATCTCAATGGGTAGTTGATACTTATTCTCAGAGAAATTGGGTAGAAGTATTCTATAGAGAAGCTAAGGGGTGGTTGGGATTAAAAGAATATCAAGTTAGAGATAAAAAGAGTTTAAAAAGACATTTTGTTTTAGTATTTTGTGCTTATACTTTTATACTTTGGCACAAGCTAACTGGAGGACTAAGAAGACGTTGGGCTAATAAACCTTTGAACACCTTTCCTGAAGCTTTGGAGGCATTTCGTACAGCTATGTCTTATCGTTTTGTCTCATGGCTCAACCAAAATCGTGACGTATTCATAGCTTATAAAGCCAGTTTTGGCTTTGTTTGGGCTTAATTTTTGTTTAAGTCCCGTTATTATTATTCATTAAAAATTGCTTTAAAAAATTCTTGAGTTTCAGCCGTTAACCAGCCAATATTTCTAACAGCTTGTTGAGACATATCCCAGAAAATTTTATCTATATATTTATTTCATTAGAATTTAATTCTGTTTCCTCCTCTCCTATTAATGCTTGAATTTGCTGAAAACTATAATCTTGTGAATTTAAAACTTGTATAGATTTTCGTTTTAATTTTAAAATAGCTTTAGCATCTTTTTTGAAAAGTGGTCTAATACTAAAATCCTGTGCTTGGTTGCTCATTGATTTTTTTTACTTATAATTAATTTGCTTTAGCTTACCCAAATCTTTCCTTTAATCAAGCAAAATTAATTTATGTTATCAAATATGATTCATGAATTAAGAGTCAAATTTAGCTCAATTGTTTAATAAAAATATCAGTAGTTAAAAATTATGTTATTATTAATATTCATTTTTGTCTTAGTATTTATTATTTTTGTTTTCAAAAACGTCTTTTAACAAATCCTATCAAACCAAAACCAATTAAAGCAGTTACTCCTATATATTAACAAATAACCAATTAACTTGCATTTTCTTTAAAGCAAACTAGAATATATTTAATTAAAAAAATTTAATTAACCCTAACTCAAAAACCTGACCTATGAATCAAACTGCAATAACAGATACTCAATTTATTAGTGACTTTGATATTTATCTCTTTGGAGAAGGAAGACACCATAACATCTATGAAAAATTAGGCGCACATATCTGTGAAATTGAAGGAGTTACAGGGGTTTATTTTGCAGTATGGGCTCCCAATGCACAATCTGTCTCAGTTGTAGGAGATTTTAATACTTGGAATAGAGAACAAAACCCAATGAATCGCAACAAAATAGGGATTTGGGAATTATTTATTCCAGAAATAAACATAGGTGAAAAATATAAATATGCTGTTAAAAATCACCATGGCCATACAATTCTAAAAACTGATCCCTATGGGTATCAACAAGAGCTACGCCCTGCTACAGCTTCAATTGTCACAGATTTATCCTATGATTGGCACGATCAAGAATGGTTAGCATATCGTCAAAATAACGATCCCCATGATTTACCCATCTCCGTCTATGAGGTGCATTTAGGCTCTTGGTTGCATACTGGCATGGATATTCCCGTAGAGGATGGTGTAGCTGTACCTGTACCTGATAAAAACGGCGCGCGTTTTTTAACCTATCGGGAATTAGCAGATAAACTCATCGCCTACGTCAAAGAAATGGGTTATACCCATATTGAATTATTACCTATTGCCGAACATCCCTTTGATGGTTCATGGGGTTATCAGGTTGTAGGTTATTATACACCAACATCCCGTTATGGCACTCCCCAAGATTTTATGTATTTTGTAGATCGATGTCACCAAAATAATATTGGAGTGATTATAGATTGGGTGCCGGGGCATTTTCCCAAAGATGAACACGGATTAGCCTTTTTTGATGGTAGTCCACTTTATGAATATGGAGATCCAAAACAAGGAGAGCATAAAGGATGGGGAACTTTAGTATTTAATTATGCCAGAAATGAGGTGCGAAATTTTCTTATTTCTAATGCCCTTTTTTGGTTTGAAAAATATCATATTGACGGGATTCGGGTAGATGCAGTGGCTTCCATGTTGTATTTGGATTATGACAGAGAGCCGGGGCAATGGATACCCAATCAACACGGCGGCCATGATAATGTGGATGCGGTAAGTTTTTTACGCCAGTTACACGATACCCTGTTTGAATATTATCCTAATGCGCTTTCCATTGCCGAAGAATCTACCTCTTGGGCTAAGGTTTCTCGACCTACTAATGTAGGAGGTTTAGGCTTTAATTTTAAATGGAATATGGGGTGGATGAATGATACTTTACGCTATTTTCAAGTTAATCCCCAAGATCGTTCTAATTATCACGGTGCAATTACTTTTAGTATTTGGTATGCCTTTAATGAGAATTTTATGTTAGCTCTTTCCCACGATGAGGTAGTACATGGAAAAGGTAATTTATTCCAAAAAATGCCGGGAGATGATTATCAAAAATTAGCGAATTTAAGGTTATTATTTGCCTATATGTTTACTCATCCGGGTAAGAAAACTTTATTCATGGGGATGGAATTTGGCCAAACAACAGAATGGAATGTTAATACAGATTTAGACTGGTCTTTATTACAATACGAACCATATCAAAAGATTAAACAATTAGTTCAAGATTTGCACCAAATTTATCGCCACGAACCTGCTTTATATAGTGACGATTTTAGTAATAATGGTTTTGAATGGATAGATTGCCATGACGTTTCTAGGGGGTTAATTTCCTATGTTCGTAAAGATAAAAAAGGAGAAGAATCTATTGTGGTAGTTTGTAACTTTAAACCGAATAGTTATCAAAATTATTGGGTAGGAGTAAAACAAGAGGGAACTTATCAACAATTGTTAAATACAGATTTAATAAAATATGGCGGTAATGGAGAAGAAAATCCTGTAGAAATTAATACTAAAGAATGGAATAATCATCATTGGCCTTATGCCTTAGAAATTAATGTTCCTCCTATTTCTGTACTGATGTTTAAACAGAAATAAAGTAAATTTAGGGTGGGCAAACAATTTATCTTCTGAAAAGATTCAAATTTAATAAGAGTTTGCCCACCTTATCATATATATATTTTTTTAATTTATTAAGCAAAACGCATCTAATCATTAACTATTTTTTCTAGATATTTAAGGATTCTTTGATTTTCTATCATCAATTCTCGAATATCAGCAGTATTATCGTCAATTTTTCTCTGAATAGTTAGCATATCTCTTTGAAAATTTAACATATCTCTTTGAAAATTCACCATTTCTCTTTGCATTGATAAGGTTTGATGCTGAATATCAGAAGCAAAATTAGTTAGAGCCTCAATAGCTTTAGAATTAGAATCTACTCGGTATCGAGTTTCTTGTAATCCTTCAAGCATTTTATCAGCTATATTTTCTAGACGATCTAATCGTTCGTATTCGCTCATATAATTTATTTATCATAAAGAATACTTGATTTTATTCTCTAATTATAACTTTTTTCTGGTAAGTACCTAAACAAAATTAATTGTAGGGTGGGCAATGCCCACCAAAAGGCTAAGACTTTTATCCAGAGATTATGATAAGCAATGCCCACCAATTTGTTAACTAAAAATTATTAATAATTCATCTATATTATCCGTGATTAAGCTTTATTATCAAAAACAAAAAATAGGTTTAATAATTATTATTTTAAACTCTTTATTAGCAGGATGTACTGGTTATCCTCGTGTGTTAAATTTTCCTTTTGATACGACGGGAAGAAGCTTGAATAGTATCGCTTCAGAATTAACTCCCAGTATATCTGGAGAATACATTACTTTCGTGAGCGATCGCAATGGTTCTCAAGATGTTTATTTATATGACGCTAAAATGCGCCGTTTAATTGATTTACCCGGCCTTAATGCGTTTAACGAAGTAGCTTCCGATCCTTCCGTCTCAGAAGATGGACGCTATCTTGTTTTTGCGAGTAGCATTCAAGGTAAAACTCGTATTTATTTATATGACAGAGAAACTCAACAAAAACGCAGTCTAACAGAAACTCTCCAAGGAGAAGTTAGAAATCCGACCATTAGTGCTGATGGTAATATAATAGCCTTTGAAATAGCTTCTGATGGTCAATGGGATTTATTAATTTATGATAGTTCTGGAAGACCTTTAAATTAGTTATTGTTTTGATAGGTTGAGGTACTTCACAG
Organism: uncultured bacterium; assembly: GCA_964413275.1. Lineage (GTDB taxonomy): Bacteria > Cyanobacteriota > Cyanobacteriia > Cyanobacteriales > JAABRE01 > JAABRE01. The sequence goes on from CAYPSO010000125.1 coordinate 4,991, forward strand.
GTTATTATTATATTTTCCCAAATATTGATAATTCCTGAAATATGATAGATAAACCTCACAACTCAGAAACTTTAAATCCCAAGGAATGGTTTATTGACCGAGACGAAAATCAAGCTTTGTCTCTACGTTATAACGGTCAAACTATTTACGATCGCACTTCAGATTTACAAAGAGTTAGAGTTATCAATACCTATGGTTATGGTAAAACCCTCACCATAGATAATATGTTTATGACCACAGAAAAAGATGAATATCATTACCATGAAATGATTGCTCATCCTGTCATTTTAGCCCATAGTAATATCAAAAATGTCTTAGTAATTGGTGGTGGTGACGGCGGTACAATTAGAGAAGTCTTAAAACACCCAGAAATAGAACAAGTTACCTTGGTAGAAATAGATGCCAATGTAGTAGAAGCATCTAAATTACATCTACCAGAATTATCCCAAAGTTTTGACCATCCCAAATTAAATTTAATCATTGGAGATGGCATCGAATTTATTGCAAAGGTCTCGCCAAAAAGTTACGATTTAGTAATAGTAGATGGTTCTGATCCAGCCGGGCCAGCAAAAGGATTATTCTCGGCTCAATTTTATCAAAACTGTTATCAATCATTAAATAAAAATGGATTATTAGTAACTCAAGGAGAATCACCTTCTTTTCATCAGGAAACTTTTGCCGAATTAAATGCTTGTATTAAAAATATTTTTGGTACAACAAAAGTATTTACATTACTATTTCATATTCCCACTTATCCTTCAGGAATTTGGAGTTTTCAAATAGCATCTAAAGGAAATATCGATCCTCGAAAAGTTGACCCCAAAAAAGTAAGTGAATTTGAGAAAACTAATAATTTACATTACTATAATTTAGAAATCCATCAAGCAGCTTTCGCCTTACCTAATTACGTCAAAAAAATGCTAAATGAAATATAAAATTTTGGGATAAACAAAAAAAAGCCGTTGGTGGGCGGCTTTACATAAACTAGGACAAATTACATCACACAGGCAGAACTTCTTATATAAATTCAAATAATTAATTCGTTTTACTTGATTTCAATATAGCTTTCCTTGTACCCTGTCCACATCGTAGAAAATGCTGAAATAACTTGTTTTTTGGCTGAGAGTAATTCTATGGAATCTCAGTATCAGACAGGCAAGATGCCTGTGCCACTGTGTTAAATTTTAATATCTAAATACTTAGCTACTGTTTGCACATCCTTATCTCCTCTTCCCGAACAATTAATTACTATGCGAGGGCTACCTTCTAATTGAGGACATAAGGTTTCTAAATAAGCTAAAGCATGGGAAGTTTCTAGAGCCGGAATAATTCCTTCTAATTTAGATACCCTTAAAAAAGCTTCTATTGCTTCTTTATCTGTAACACTATAATATTCAGCCCTACCTCTATCCTTTAAGTAACTATGCTCAGGGCCAACTCCGGGGTAATCTAAACCTGCACTGATAGAATGAGCCTCTATAACTTGCCCTTCTTTATCTTGTAATAAATAACTCATTGCCCCGTGTAATACCCCCGGCTTCCCTGCTGTCAAGGTTGCGGCGTGCTTGTCGGTATTTACTCCTTCTCCTGCTGCTTCTACGCCAATTAAACGCACATTGGATTCATTAACAAATTCGTAAAATAAACCCATAGCATTTGAACCACCACCAACACAGGCAAGGAGAATATCAGGCATTCCACCCCATTTTGCTAAAGCTTGAGTGCGGGTTTCCTTACCGATGATACCATGAAAATCTCTGACCATCATGGGGTAAGGATGAGGCCCTGCCACTGAACCAAGGATATAATGGGTATGCTCTACATTAGTTACCCAATCTCGGATAGCTTCACTGGTAGCATCTTTTAGTGTACCTGTACCTGCGGATACGGGTTCGACTGTTGCCCCTAATAAGCGCATTCTAAAGACGTTTAAAGATTGTCTTTCCATATCTTGAACGCCCATATAAATTACGCATTCTAAACCAAATCTAGCACAGACAGTGGCAGTAGCGACTCCGTGTTGACCTGCTCCGGTTTCAGCGATAATGCGTTTTTTGCCCATGCGTTGGGCTAATAATATTTGACCGAGGGCATTGTTGATTTTATGTGCGCCAGTGTGATTGAGGTCTTCTCTTTTTAGGTAAATTTGCGCTCCTGTACCATCTTCTCTAGCGTAATGGGCGGTAAGACGCTCGGCAAAATATAAGGGATTAGGCCTTCCGACATAATCACTAAGTAAATTGTCTAATTCTTGATTAAATTCAGCATCGTCCTTATATTGAGCATAAGCGGTTTCTAGTTCGCTTAAGGCTGGCATTAAGGTTTCTGGTACATATTTACCGCCGTAGGGGCCAAATCTTCCTAAACTGTCTGGTATTTGTGTATTATTTGTTTTAGTCTCAGAAAGGTTAATCGGTGTAGTAGTCATTTCAATTATTATTTAAGCTATCCATTATTAATTGTAAGATGAGCAATGAACAATGAACAAATAACAAATAACGAATAACACTCACCATCCAGAATCTTATAATTTAAATAGAATTGCTATATGCAACGCTTAGTTATTAATATTAATCAAAAAAAAGATAATAAAATTATTTTTACCGATGAACAATCTCATTATATTTTTAGAGTTTTAAGGTTAGGAAATAATGATAAAATTATTGTTATGAATGGTATTGGTAATTCTTGGTTAGTAGAATTACAGGAAGGTAACGGCCAGATTTTAGAATCAATAGAAGTAAAAACAGAACTACCTTTTGATGTTACATTATTAGTAGCTTTACCTAAAGGAAATGGTTTTGATGAGATTGTGCGTTGTTGTACCGAATTAGGCGTAAAAACAATTATACCTCTACAAAGCGATCGCACTTTATTAAAACCTAGTGTTAATAAGTTACAACGTTGGCGCAAAATTGCCCAAGAAGCCGCTGAACAATCGGAAAGACAAATAGTACCTAATATTTTAGAACCTACTCAATTTAAAAAAATATTAATTAATATCTCTGAAAAGAAGGATAACTGTTATATTTGTGTAGCTCGCAGTGATTCTAATCACTTAATTAATTATTTGGAGAAAAATGGGCAGAATATCATTATAGCAACAGGGCCAGAAGGAGGATGGACAAAAGCAGAAATAGAACAAGCTATTAATCATAAATTTAAACCAGTTTCCTTGGGAAATCGTGTTTTAAGGGCAATTACTGCACCTATCGCTGCCATGTCGATAATTGCAGCTATGGAAGAAAAATCAAGCAAATATTCATGAATTTTAACCTAAATGTTAGATCAAATTAATCAAGCTTTAACAGCAGAAAATTATAGTTTAGCTGAAGATTTATTAAAACAGTTAAAAACACAACAACCAGATAATCCTTGGCTACAATTTTATTACGCTCGTTTACAGGAAACTAAAGGCGATTTAGAGAATGCCGAAAAAAGTTATAAACAAGTTTTATTAAATACAATTAATAAACAGATTTTATCTCAAGCAAGGGCAGCAATTAAGCGTTTAGCTGATTTAGAAAAAAATAAGGTACAAGCTAAATTACAACAATCTTTAGAAAAAGCAAAAACAGAGGAAGGAAATGAAGAATTAGCTGTATTAATTTTAGAACCCATTAAATCGGAATTGAAAAAAACTTTAGCCCAAAGTATGGCTAAGATTATGAATATCGATGCTTATACTGCTAGGTTGCAATTACCAACTAAACATTGGCGTTTATATCGAACAGGTAATTTAGCCCAATTAAAATCCTATGCTGATACGTTAACCGATGCAAATATTCCTTGCTTTGCAGTTAGTTTAAAAGAATTAGAAACAATTGAAATTTATCAAGTTAAATACATTGAATCCATCTCACCAGAGGTGAAAATTATTTGTATTAATAAAAATGGTGAAGATAGTTCATTCAGTTTTAATTGGTCAGAAATTACCCAAAAAGTAGAGGCTTTATTACCAATCTTTGAATCTTCTCTAGAAGTAAATCGTGATTGGAAAATATCTCGAAAAACTACAACTTTGGATTACGCACAGATTTTAGATTTACATTTATCAGCAAAAAAAACAATTATTCGTTTTGGAGATTATCAATATAATTTTGCTCAAGGATTACCTATAGCCAAAGCTGATAAAAAAGAAACTAATAGAGAAAATTGGAATAATTTAAAACAATTTTTAAAACCATATTTAATTGATGTTTTTTTAATATCTGATTTCACTGCTTTTGCTGAAAAAGCAATAGATTTTAAGGATATGTTAGAAAGGATTCAACCTCATATTAATCTTTTGAGAAGAGAAGAAAGTCTTTGGGATGCAGCTTTTGAACTTTATACAGCTTTAAGCTTAATTCATAGTGAAGTACATTAAATTTAAAAAATATAACAATGGAAATTCAGCAATTAGGATTAGGGTTCAAAATTGGCACTACCGCAATTATTTGGGGTTTTTCCACAGGAATGCTTGCTATTTGCATCCCACTTGTATCAATAACTAAGAGTGGAATAATTCTACCACTTGCTGTAATTTTAGGAGCTACTGGAAGTACAATAGCTGTTTGGTTAAGTTCAACTAAGCAAACCCCAAAAATCGCCGAAAAAAATCATAGTATTTGAGATAATTCCTTTTCTTTTGTATAGATATAATGACTTCCTTTGATTCTACTAAGTGTCCATCCAGTTTTTTCCATAAGTATGACAACCGGGTAATGCTGGTACATTTGCACACCAAAGATCATCTTCTTGCCAAATAAGAACTTTTATTTTCATATTTCATGATGATTAGCAAGATAGCAAATCCCATTAATCACATTATCTATATCTTCTTCATTTAAAAATAAGTGTGGTGGATATATTGATTTGAAATCGTTGATTATTTAGAATAGTCAATAGTTTATAGGATGCTCCTTTGTTAGAGCGCAATCCTGCCAATATAACATTAGTATCAATTACAATCTGATAAGGTTTTGTCATTAAAATATCCCTTAATCATCTTTTATCCAATGAGAGCAGGAACTATTGCTATAAATTAAATGATCTCTATAAAAGCACTTTAACTGATTTAAGCAAGTTTAATACTATCTGAATCGTTTTTAATGTTAACATACCGAATATTAGTCTTCTAATCTTAATAGATTTTTAGTTATGACTGTTTCTTTAGAACGTCAAATTAGTTACCCCGACAGTGATGGACAACCAATGGCAGATAACACCAAGCAATTTCGTTGGATTGTGCTATTAAAAGAAAATTTAGAGTGTTTATTTGCTCACAATCGGGAAGTATTCGTTGCTGGGGACTTACTTTGGTATCCAGTGGAGGGTAAGCCTGATATTCGTGTTGCTCCTGATGTATTTGTCGTGTTTGGTAGGGCAAAAGGAGATCGAGGCTCTTATCGTCAATGGCAAGAAGATAATATTGCTCCTCAAGTGGTATTTGAGATTCTCTCTCCGGGTAATACTCTCAAAGAAATGTTCAAAAAACAACAATTTTATGATCGCTATGGAGTAGAAGAATATTATATCTATGATCCAGAACGTAATGAGTTAACTGGTTTACAGCGATTAGAAGATCGTTTAACAGTAATAGAGGAAATCAAAAATTGGACAAGTCCAAGATTAGGTATTCGCTTTGTTGTCACTCCAGAAACTTTAGAAGTTTATTATCCCGATGGTAGTCCATTTTTAACGACCGTGGAATTAAGACAACGGGCTGAAACAGAAAAGCAACGGGCAGATATCGCCGAGTCAGAATTAAGAAAATTAAGACAGTTGTTAAAACAACAGGGCATAGAAATTCCTGAATCTGAAAGTTAGTTATTTTTCCTGAGTTAGTTTATTACTTTTTTTGTCTAATTGTGTTTAGGCGATATCTCTCTAGCACCACTCAGCTTTGAATCAAATAAAAAGAAACTCAAAAGTATATACTACAAAGGTTTTATGAATTTGAGGATGAATAATTACTTTAGCTATTTAGGAGAAAAAACACTAAACTTCAGATTTAAGTTTATTTGTAGCAAGATAATGT
>CAYPSO010000126.1:0-11007 GCA_964413275.1 uncultured bacterium
CCGTGGGGGAAAATAGTTATTCCTATGCCGCAACTTTGGATAATTTAGCCCGAGTCAAAGCGGCAATAAATCAACATTCAGAAGCTCTAGATTTATTGCAACAATCAACAAAAATACAATCCCAGTTTATTGCCCAAGTCTTTAATCTCAGTAGTGACGAGCAACGGCTTAATTACCTGCAACAAAATTACTATCCTGTAGAACTATTCCTCTCCCTTGTTTCCCAACACCTCCCCCACTCAGAAACAGCAGTGCAAGCAGGTTTCGAGTTAGTGTTGCAACGTAAAGGCATTGCTACAGAAAGCAGCACCAGACAAAGACTAGCTATTTTATCAGGGCTTTATCCCCACCTTACCCCCAAACTAGAACAATTACGACAAATCTCGGAACAACTAGCAAAGTTATATTTAACTACATCCGCTCCCGAACAAGCATCAGTTCACCAGCAGACAATAAACACCCTTAAACAACAACAACAGCAATTAGAACAGGAAATCAATGGAGAAAACATTCCTGAGTTTAAATTAGAGCAACAACTAGCCAATGCCAACCGCCGTGCTATTGCTTTAGCTTTACCAACAGGAGCGACATTAGTTGAGTTTGTGCGTTTTCATGTATTCGACTTCCAACAATATCAATGGCAATCTGCTCGTTACCTTGCCTTTATTTTAAGGGCAGATAACCCCGATAAAGTAGAAATGATTGAATTATCAGAAGACGCAGAAACCATAGATCGCATGGTGCAAATATTTCGCCAAAATGCCGAAAAAGGCAGAAAACCCGTCTTACCCGACGAGTCTGATAATGAAGCACGAGAAAATATATCACTAGAATTACGTCAAAAAATCTTCGATTCCCTCAAACGTTATCTGAGCCAACATCTATTAATTGCTGGTGATGGAGAATTAAACTGTCTTCCCTTTGAAATATTACCCAAGGATGAAGGAGGATATTTAATCGAAGACTATGACATTCACTATCTTGGTGTAGGGCGAGACATTCTTCGCTTTGGGGTAAAATCTATTACTAAAGCAACTCAACCTTTAGTAATTGCTAATCCCGACTACAATCTCTGCGATGCTTCCCCTACTTCAACCTCAACAACAAAAAAAGATAATTTGACTAAAAATACAGTTTATCAGGAGTTATCCAGAGCTAGAGGAGGAGAAATTTTTCCACCCCTTCCGGGTACGCAAATTGAAGCCGACAAAATAGCTAAGTCATTAGGCGTGCAAGCTTACACCGAGAGTCGAGCCTTAAAATCTTTACTCAGTAAATTACTAACTTCTCCTTTTCTGATTCATATTGCCACTCATGGTTTCTTTCTTAAAAATATCCCAGAACAATTACCTAAATTTCCTTTGACTCCTTCTACTCGCCTTGAATGGATGGGAGGGCAAAACCCCTTAATGCGCTCTGGGATAACTTTTGCTGGAGCTAATACCACGCTCCAAGGCGGTAAACTGCCCCCAGAAGCCGAAGACGGATTATTCACCGCCTATGATGGAGTGCATTGTAATCTCTCCGCTACCGAATTAATGACTATTTCTAGTTGCGAGTCAGCGTTAGGAAATATTCATATCGGCGAAGGAGTAGCAGGATTAAGACGAGCATTTATCCAAGCAGGAGCGCAAACCTTAGTTATCAGTCTGTGGAATGTCGATGATATTGCCACCGCCATTTTAATGGAGCGTTTTTACTATAATCTTTTGCAGATGAAATTAGGGCGAGCAGAAGCTCTCAAACAAGCTAAATTCTATGTGCGAGATTTAACTATTGGACAGATGCGCCAAGAATGGCTCACTGAAGAAGCCATTAATTGGGCAGAAAATCGCCGTGAAGGCATGGGCGATTATTTACGAAGATTAAGTCAAAAACCAGATAACGATTGTCCCTACGAGCATCCTAACTATTGGGGAGCATTCATTTGCTTGGGTAATCCAGCCCCTTTGTCAAGCTATAGTTATGATTTGCTTTGAATAAATTAGAAATAGTAGCGTGATACGTCTTAATTTTTGCGATCGGTTTAATAATGCGATCGATAAGATATTTTGATATTGCCTCCTAAATCCCCTGAACATTGAACATTAAACATTGAACGTTAACTGGTAAATGGCAAATGATAAGTGATAAATGGTTTAGGGGACTTTAAACTGAATTTCCTTTAAATTTGGGGGCTAGGGAGGCAAAACTATACTCATAATCAGCAACGCTGATATTTTTTTTGATACAACCAAACTTGACATTTCTGTTGATAATTATATTTATTTTTGAGTAAATCAGAACTGTAATATATTAAAGCAGCTTCACCTAAATTTATAACATGAAAATCTAGATAATTTAAACTAGATAAATTCCAACATCTTTGAGCCGAAGTCGCAAAATTGTCAACTTCTGGAACTACAATAAGATCTGGTATGGGTTGTTTTTTATCTCTTTTTAGAGAATCAGAATGCCTAATAAAATATTGACAAGCAACAGGTAGAAATAATAGTGCTAAAGCATATTCAGATTTCTCTACTAATTTAGTATATTGGCTTAATTTAGCATGGCGAACTGTTGCTCCAAGATAAAGCCAACTTACAATAGGAATATCATTTGTTAATAATTCTCCTGTTTCTGCACAGAGTTGTTTAGCAAATGTCTGATGAGCATACCATTGTATTTGTTTATATTTTAAACTTCCTTCAATGCTGTCAATTATTAACTTTTCAGATACTTGTTTTCCTGATTTGAAAAACTGATTATGCCTAAGAAAAGTATCTTTAATAGCCTGATGAAAATGTATTTGATTAATTAGCTCTATTGATGAAAGTTTTAGCCCAGTTAAAGAAATTAATCCTTTTTCATTAATCTGAAAAGATTGTTTTAACAACCAATCCAAAGCCAGAAAATCTTGTCCTTGCCAGTAAAGACTGATACTATGAGAAGTTAAAGAAATTTTCTTTTTCTCGAAGACTATTATCGAGCCGATTTCTTAGAAATCAAAGAATCTGTTAAAAATACTCTTCAAGCAATCATTTTAGAACAGCCGGGAATTACTCTTGCTGAACTACTTAACCTCCAACAGGGTTTTAATGCTGATGAAGATTATGAAACATATCAGCAAAAAACTAAATGGGCATCCTACTGTAAGCTAATGAAACTTGGTGAAGAAAAAGAAGTTCTTATTCCCAGTTATAAAACGTTTCGAGTTGAAATCAAAAAACGTTCCTCTTATCAACAAACTCAAAAACGTCAAGGTCGTCGTGCAGCCTATAAACATAAGGAATTTTACTGGGAATTAAACCGAACTACTCCTCGTCACGGAGATCGACCCTTTGAAATCGGTCACATAGATCATACAGAATTAGATATTGAGTTAGTCTGTTCTCAAACTGGACGTAATTTGGGTCGGCCTTGGGCAACATTTTTCAGTGATGCTTATTAATGTTGCAAAGTGGTAATCGTTCTCATCGTCTAATTTCATACAATAAAGACTTTTGTATTCTTACTCTTCCTACTACTCAAAAAGGTACAGCCAAAGTTCAACCCGGTCATGGAGTCAAAATTAACTACATTTACTATTGGTCTAATTTGTTCCGAGATCCAGAAATTGAAAATACTCTAATTCCTATACGTTATGACCCTTTCAATATTGGCATTGCTTATGCCTATGTTAAAGGTCAATGGGTGGAATGTCTTTCTCAATATTATCCTGATTGGCAAGGTCATTCAGAAAAAGAATTAAAATTAGTGACCAGAGAATTACAAAAACGTCATCAAAATCACTAGAATAATAAGACCAACTATGTCTAGATTGACCAGAATCAGAGCGAGATTTCTTAGTCTGTCTCATGGATTTTCGACATCCTTCTAAATCTTCTATGACTACATCGGCGTTAATAGGAACTCTTTTTTCGCCTTTGGTAGTAGGAAAGTTAATTGAATAAGTATCACCTTTTTTGATTAACTTCCAATTTTGATTATTAACTTCAACCGGCAAGACTTTGTATTGCTTAGTTTTTCTTCCAGTTGGTGAATTAGTATGTCGAATAGTTTGATTAACAAGGGCAGATTTTAACTCAGAAACTATCTTTGCTGTTGTCATTTTACGTCTTTCGTTGAAAGGCAGTGACAACAACTCATTAGCAATCCGTGTGTTTTCAACCGTCATATCCTCAAATAATTGAGCCTTACAACGATTGAGATTTACAAATTTTAGCTTGATAGTACGAGTTACTTTAAACATACTTTGGATGATAACATATTGTTGATAGATTATCTGTATCAACAATGGCAGAAAAACAGTACAAAAGAAAAAATACATCAGTTAGCTTAATTAACTATCATTTTGTCTTTTGTCCTAAAAGGCGAAAAAAGGTTTTAGTTAATGATGTTGGGAGAAGATTAGAAGAGCTTATTTATCAAAAAGCAAAAGAGCTAGAATGTGATGTTCTAGCTCTTGAAATAATGCCTGACCATGTGCATCTATTTATTAGTTGTCCTCCTACTATTGCCCCTCATCAAATCATGTTTAGAATTAAAGGAGCATCATCAAGATTATTGAGAAAAGAATTTCCTCATTTACTTAAATTACCTTCTTTGTGGACTAGGAGTTATTATTGTGGGACTGCTGGTCATGTTTCAAGCGAAACTATTAAAAAATACATTGCTAATCAACATACTCATTAACCTTCACGCCACCTAAAGGTGGTCGCACTACATCCACACGGCTGAAGCTCGGGGGCTTTGTGCGAGGACTAAAATTACTCCAAATCGTTCTTATCAAAAATTACTGAAGGATCAAAGAATAGAACAATGTTGTCAAGAAATTGAACAAGCTGTGCTTAGTATCTACAACTTAGGAGAATATCCTACTGAAGCTCGTGTGTGCGAGTTAATTTCTCGAGCTGGATATTTTCGATATAAAGAAGTGAGGAATTTTTTGAAAAAAACTACAAGCAAGCTATACTAAACTTAAAAAATGTAAAATTATCATTGTTTCTGAACTAAATAAAATAATAAATCATTTTATTTTAATTAAGGAAGCATAAAATTGCCAGAACTCAGAGGAAGCATAAAACTTCCAAAACGGCAAAGTTATGCTTCCTGTCACACGAGTCTTGGTTACTATAGCTATTCTTAAAGTGGACGTAACTGGATTCGAACCAGTGACCCCATCGATGTCAACGATGTACTCTAACCAACTGAGCTATACGTCCTTACAATGCAGAATACATACTAACATGAAGGTAAATAATTATGCAAGAGAGGATTTTGAAAAAATAACTAGAAAAATTTAGTAATTAGCTGACATTACCGTAACATCATTTGCTAGAATAGCAAAGATTAAATAGTATAATTAATTTCATCTAAGATAGAATCTTTGAGTCAATCCTTAGACATACCCAAACTAGATACCCTTGCACAAGAATTAGCTGCGATTCAGCAAACGAGTTCTAAACGCATTGCTTTGCTAGGTTCTCGTCATGTGCCCATAACTCATCAACACTTAATTGAAATGATGAGTTATGCCCTTGTACTCGGTGGCAATCAGATAATCACTTCTGGTGCTACCGGTACGAACTCTGCCGCTATTAGGGGAGCGATGCGAGCAGATCCAAGTCTGTTAACAGTCATTTTGCCCCAAAGTTTGTCACGACAACCAAAAGAATCACGAAATCAATTAGAACAAGTAATTCATCTGGTTGAGAATTCAGAAAATGACAATTTATCTTTAGCAGAAGCAAGTGCTATTTGTAATCGAGAAATTATCTCTCGATGTCAACAATTAATTTGTTTTGCTTTCCATGATAGTCATACTTTGCTTGAAACTGCTAAAGAAGCAGAAGAACAAAGGAAAGTTCTTACTTTGTTTTATTTTGATTAATCAATGAATTTTACAATAAGTTCAGTTTTACTTTATTCGATAGTAGGGGCAGTGATTTTAATCTATCTTCCCTATCTAGTTGTGGCTTATGGTCGAGCGCAGATAGGCTATGATGTTTATGCTCCCCGTGCTATGTTTGACAAATTACCAAGCTATGCTCAAAGAGCAACTTGGGCGCATCAAAATTCCTTTGAAGCTTTTATGATTTATTCAGCAGCAGCTTTAATGGCTTATATGACTGGAGTAGATTCTGCCTTAGCAGCTAAAGTTGCGATCGCTTTTTTAATTGCTAGAGCTTTATATTCTTTATTTTATATTCTCAATATTCCTATAGGTAGGTCTTTGATGTTTGGTGTTGGTTCTTTGAGTAGTTTTACTCTGTTTGGTTTAAGCTTAATGCACATCAATCAGAACTTCTAACCTTATGAATACATTAAGAGTATAAAAATAATCCGCCAAGTGCGGATTTCGTCTTTTTGACAACTTCAGTATTCTTAAAGCGATTAAGCAGGCATTTTGCCTGCTTAATAAATATTAGAATTTATATTGAACACCTAACTCAGGAGAGAAAAATCCTCCATCGCCCAAAGTTATATCACCATCGGCAATATAAATATATCTGAGTTGTCCAAAGGCTTCAAAATTGTTAGTAAACTTATAACTAGCTCCTACTTTTGCTTGAAAACTAAAAAGACCTTCACTATCATCTAAATTTATTCTGTCATTTTCAATGGACAGATCGGAGATACCTGCTCCCAAAGTACCAAATAAAGACCATTTAGGATTATAGGAACTACCTAAAGGATAAACATAACGAACATTACCAGTAATAGTTAAAGCATTAACATCTGTATCATCATCAATATCTGATTCTGTTCCTACATAGTTAATGTCAACTTCAGCACCCCAATTTTTATTAAACTTATAGCCAACATAACCACCGCCACCAAATCCAGTCTTTAAATCGTCGTAAGTTGGGATAAACACACCGATATTACCGCCAACATAAATGCCAGACTCTTTTTGATAAGTAGTTCTCCCGAATTGTGCCACTTCGGTTTTGTTGGTTTTGGATGTCACAGTTGGGGTGATTTTACCTTGAACCTCAAAGCTTTCTAGGGATTCAGCAGAAGTGGAATTTGTAAAAACTTCCTCTGTTGGTTTGACAAATTCTGAATTAAAAGTTTGTGTTGCTTCATCAGTTAGAGAAGGTACTTGAGCAGCAACGGGAGAAGTTATAGCCAATAAAGCGGCTAAAGATCCCAAGGATAATAAATGTCTATTCATTTTTACTTTACCTCACACCAAAAAAAAGATTTATTTAATTTATAAACCTACTATGTAGTATAGCTCGACTTTGAGAAATTAACAACTGTAATCTAGGGAAATCTATCTATTGGAAGATTATTCCTAAGTAAAATATTAAGTATTTTTTGCGATATTTGTAAGTCTTAAAAAAAATCAATTTCAACTATATCACCTTGTTTTAAACCTAATTCTGCGGCTCTTCCCCCTCTTAATTCAATTACTTGATTAATAAGAACATTAGGACCATAAATAGGACAAGGCTCAGTTTGACAAGATGGTACATTGGCTTCAATTCCTTGAATCACACCATCCCGTAAAAAAACCATATCTAAATTTATGGATACATTTTTCATCCAGAAACTTGCGATTCTAGCTTCTGGAAACAAAAATAACATTCCTCGGTTATCAGCTAGTGAGGTGCGGTACATCAAGCCTATTTGCTGTTGTTCGGGGGTTTTAGCTACTTCTAATTCAATAGATTCACCCCCCATAACAGCAGATGCTTCAATGGGTAAATTTTGACCTAAATTGTTAGGGTTGGGTATATTTTCCTCTTGAGTTTCCTTGTTTTCCACAGTGGGGGCAGCACAACCAGATAAAAATATTCCGAATATTAAAATTAAAGTTAAATGCTTTTTCATTGGTTATTGTTAATGGATAAAGGTAAAACAATGCCAAAATTAGCGGTTAGCTGTTAGCTGTTAGCGATTAGCTGTTAGCAATTAGCAGTTAGCAATTAGCAGTTAGCAATTAGCAATTAGCAATTAGCAATTAGCGATTAGCAGTTAGCAATTAGCAGTTAGCAGTTAGCAATTAGCAGTTAGCAATTAGCAATTAGCAGTTAGCGATTAGCCGAATACTGACTACTGAATACTGACTACTGAATACATTAATTATCAGCTCTCAACACATAACCTACACCTCTAACAGTTTGAATTAAGCGTTTATTGGACTCATCTTCAATTTTAAGGCGTAAATAACGAATATAAACTTCAATAACATTGGATTCTCCACGAAAGTCATAACCCCAAACATTTTCTAATATTTGCTCTCTAGTTAAAACTTTCTCAGGATAAGACATTAAATATTTAAGTAGTTCAAATTCCTTCATAGTTAAATCTATAACACGACTATCTCGTAAAATTTGACGAGTAGTTAAATCTAAAACCAAATCTGCAAATTTTAACTGTTCTTGTACTAGTACTTGAGGTTCTAAATATAACTCCACTAGATTCATAAATTCTTTAGTTGAATATGGTTTTACTAAATAGTCATCTGCACCAGATTCTAAAGCTATAACTCTTTCTTCTATATTTTCTTGATTTAAAAGTATTAAAATAACAAACCGTTTTCCTCTTATTCTTAATCGCTGACAAAAATCTATGGCAGGCTGTCTTGCCAAACCATAATCAATGACGATCATCGCTGGTTTCAACACTTCTACTTCTGTCAAAGCAACTTGAAAATCGCAGATAGATATAGGATGATAACCGCTTTCCGTCAAAGAAATACTTGCTCTCTGGGCGAAAGCTTCATTATTCTTTACTAAAAAAACATATTGACCTGATTCAGTAGTTGTAACAGACATAAAAGTTATCAATCAGTTATTAAGGAAGTTCAACGGAAGTTGGTTTAGCAATATGAGGTAATCCCCAACCCAATTTTTCTCGCAGAATACGGAAGAATTCTGGAGGTTGTAAGCGAATAAAACGAGCTGAATAGGGAGATTTTTGAATTTGAACTTTATCTTCAGGTAGCACATAACAACCACCATTACCATCAACTACTAAAATCATGCGATTAGGAGTAGCCGGAAATATTTTCACAGGTTCAGAATCAGAAAATACTAAAGCTCTGGAAGCTAAAGAATGGGGACAAATAGGTGCTAATTGTAATACTGGCACATCTGGTGTCACTACAGGGCCTCCTGCACTGAGAGAATAGGCTGTTGAGCCAGTAGGTGTAGAAATAATTACCCCATCGGCTGCAATATCTACGGCGGCGTGGTGTCCTATTTCTATTTCAAAATGGCACATACTGGTTAAAGGTTCTCGATGTAGTACCATTTCATTCATACATAATGCTTCCCATAAGACAAAATCATCCCGTACTAATTGCACCGTTAACATAGTACGTTCTTCGATGTGATAATCTCCACTTAATAGTTTGTCTAAGGCTTGGGGCAAATGATTAAGATAGGTTTCTGTTAAAAAACCCATGTGTCCAGTATTTATTGCCAATAAAGGAATTTTACAGGGAGCTAATTGTCGAAAAGCCGATAAAACTGTACCATCTCCCCCCAATACTATGCCAAAGGCTACTTTTTCATCAAAACCCGGAGGTATAAGTTGTTCTATTTGAGTATGACACACTGGACGTTCTGGAGATGAATATCCCAAAATACCACCAAAACCAGTGGCCATAGAAACTTCGCAACCCGCAGCTATGAGCCTGTCTCTCAAGTCGGCGGCGACTTCACAAGCTATGGGTTTTATGTCATTGTAGATAATTCCTGCTTTTGACCCCACAACAGTCCTACTTAAATTAACTTAAATATATTAAACTTTATTTTATGTGTTCATCCTGACATAGTTTTCAAGACAAGTCACGGGGATTTTATTAATTTTATCCCCAGAAATAATTTTTAGGGTTTATTTTTAAAAGGTGTTTTTTTCTTTTTCTTATTTTTATTCTTCTCGTAATCTATTTCTTTGAGTTTCTTGATAATTCTACCGAAATATTCTTGCATATATTGTTCTAAAGTGGTTGTTTCTTTGGGGTCTAAACCAAATATTTGATATACTTCTGTCATATCAGCATTTAAAGGCTTACCACTACTTAATACTTCTGCAAAGGCAAATCTATCCGCCGTATTTTGTCCCCATTGAAAAAAGCGAGCAAAACGACGCATAAATTTTAACAGTCCTAAAGATATGCGGGCAACTTTTGCTTGCTTATCTGAGAGTTTTTCACAAAGGTTAATAATTTCATATCCACTCCAAGCTTTAGTACCCACCACTGGAAAGGTTTGTTTTTCGGTTGCAGGTACTTCAATGGCACGAATGGCAAATTTAGCTATATCTTGGGTATTCATATAAGCAATGGGAGAACTTTCACCAGTAATCCACACTGCTTGATTATCTAATATAGGAATAGCATATTGACTAATTAAACCTTGCATAAAGCCACATAATTGAAGGACTGTATAGTTTAAACCACTTTCTGCTAAAAATTTCTCTGTACAATATTTGATATCCATTAAGGGGACTTCCCGATAATCTTTAGCGTTGAGAATAGAGAAAAAGATATATCGCTCAATTCCTGCTGTTTTTACTGCTTGAATTAATTTGACTTTGCCTTCCCAATCCACTTGCTTAATACTCAAGGAATCAGTAGGTCTTGCTGTAGCTGCATCGATTACTACCTCAATTTCTTCTAATGCTGGAGGTAAAGTTTCAGCTTCGCATAAATCACCTTTGATCAGTTCTGCTCCCCATTCTTTTAAAAATGCAGCTTTTCGTAAATTTCTTACTAAACAACGCACCTGATAGCCTTTGTCCAAAGCGTGACGTACTACTTGCCTCCCCAAAGTGCCAGTAGCACCGACAACTAATAATTTCATTTTATTTTATATTTCGTAACATTTTTTAACTTTTCTCTAAGATATTATCATAATTAGCCTATAGATGGGGTTAAGGGCTTATTGGATTTATGCGTAGAAAAATAATTCAAAATGGTAAACATGAACTTTTGTCAATAACTAATCAAAAAAAAACCTAGCTTGAATAGCTAGGCAAGTTAAAGATATATTATTAAATAATTCCAGG
>CAYPSO010000127.1:0-5525 GCA_964413275.1 uncultured bacterium
CCCAATGAATTGGGAAGCCTACACTGTACCGCAAGGTCAGTGTAGGTAGTTCACTTAGGGTAAGGACGAATTTTGACACTTTCTTTAAAATCCCCCGCTCCTCCCTACTGACAAGGGTAGGTTTTTTACATTTGGGTTGAGACAAGACAAGGAAGGAACGAAGGACAGCAGACAAGGGAGATAGTACGAACGAAAAATGGTCTTTTCAGCCATTTCTGTATTATTTGTAACAAAGTGTTTCTTAAATGATTCCCCTCTTCCTTGTCCACTTTCCACCCTTGTCCCCCTTGTCTCACCCTCATCAGAATGTTTTTGTAAAAAACCTACACCTGTGAGATAGGGGCTAGGGGGCAACATCATACCTGCATTCAGCAACGCCTTATTTCTTTATTTGCGGGATTGCGTTAATTATACGTCGTAGTAAAGAGCAAACTCATAGGGATGAGGACGAAGACGCATGGGGTTAACCTCATTATCTAATTTGTACTCAATCCAATTTTCAATGAAGTCTGGGGTAAATACACCAGTATCAGTTAAGAAACTGTGATCGCTTTCTAAGGCTTCTAAGGCTTGCTCTAAAGAACCGGGGGTAGAAGGAATTTTGCTCAACTCTTCAGGGCTGAGGTCATAAATATCTACATCAAGGGGTTCACCGGGGTCAATTTGATTTTTAATACCATCAATAGCTGCACAAAGTAAGGCTGCAAAAGCCAGATAGGGGTTAGAAGTCGCATCAGGACAACGGAACTCAAAACGCTTAGCTTTGGGATTACCTCCAGAAAGGGGAATACGCACGGAAGCAGAGCGGTTTCCTTGGGAATAGGCTAAGTTAACAGGAGCTTCAAAACCCGGTACTAGACGCTTGTAGGAGTTAGTAGTAGGGTTAGTCAGAGCTAAGAGGGCAGGGGCGTGTTTTAAGACACCACCAATGGCATGAAGTCCCATTTGACTTAAATCTGCATATTTATCACCCCAGAATAAAGGTTGACCAGCATTCCAGATGGATAAGTGGGTGTGCATACCAGAACCATTATCATTAAATAAGGGCTTAGGCATAAAAGTAACGGTTTTGCCATATTTTTTAGCTACATTCTTAATGACATATTTATAGGTCATTAAATAATCAGCAGCTTTTACTAAGGTAGAAAAACGGATACCTAATTCATTTTGACCGCCAGTTGCTACTTCGTGGTGATGTTTTTCAATGGGAACACCACATTCTGCCATAGTTAGCAACATCTCTGTACGTATATCTTGGGTTGTGTCTGTGGGAGCAACGGGGAAATAACCTTCTTTATAGCGGGGTTTATAGCCTAAATTACCGCCTTCTTCTTCTTTTCCTGAGTTCCAACGACCTTCTACACTATCAACGTAGTAGTAGCCTGAATTTTCGGTTTGATCGAAACGTACATCGTCAAAAATGAAAAATTCTGCTTCAGGGCCAAAGAAAGCTGTATCACCAATACCAGTGGATTGTAGATAATCAACTGCTTTTTGAGCAATAGTACGAGGATCTCGACTGTACCATTCTCCGGTACGAGGCTCTTTAATGCTACAAACCATGCTTAGGGTTTTTTCCTGATAAAAGGGGTCAATCCAAGCTGTGGCAGCATCAGGCACCATGCACATATCTGATTCGTTGATGGCTTTCCAACCACGAATACTAGAGCCGTCAAAGGGAACACCATCTGTAAAAGAGTTTTCATCTATTTGATCGTAATAGAAAGAACAGTGTTGCCAAATTCCGGGCATATCAATAAATTTAAGATCGATGATTTTAATATTTTCATCTTTAATCATCTTCAATATGTCTTGAGGGGTACTCATTTATTACTCCTTATGATTTTTAGTCTCGAATAATCCTAGATAGAGAAGTTGGCAAGTTTTGTATTAGGTGTTACAAACTCTTTGATATAACTAATTTTTGGTCTTCTTTTCTAGTCAACCCATGATTATAGTGGAGGTTTAACTAAAACTAGACAAATTTTTGGTTTCTTTTAAAGTTTTCTTTACTTTGTGCCTAAGAGGTCAAGAAAATAATGTAAAGAAATGTATCAATAATCCTCTAGTTGTCCATACTCTTAATACTTGTGCAACCCTATGAGATTATAAATATATAAATAATAAGGCTTATCATCGAGCCAAATACAAAATTTGCTGTTGGAGAAACCTTTAATGAGAGACGCTATTACCAATTTAATTAATAACTACGATATTACAGGCAGTTATTTAGATCGTAATGCTTTTGATGCCCTTAAATCTTATTATGAGTCGGGTACAGCTAGAATTCAGGCTGCAGGTATTATTAATGCTAATTCTGCTAATATTGTCCGGGGCGCTGGTTCTCAGTTATTTGCAGAAGTTCCTGAATTGATACGTGCTGGTGGTAATGCTTATACTACTCGTCGTTATTCTGCTTGTTTAAGAGATATGGATTATTATCTACGTTATGCAAGTTATGCTCTGATTGCTGCTGATAACGATGTTTTAGATGAGCGAGTTTTACAGGGCTTGCGGGAAACTTACAATTCTTTAGGTGTACCTATTGCTCCCACTGTACGAGGCGTTCAGATTATGAAGGATATGGTTAAGGCTATGGCGGCTGATGCTGGAATTGAAGATACTTCTTTTATTGATAGGCCTTTCGATCATATTAGTCGTGAGTTGAGCGATCTTTCTGTTTAATATTTGTTTTTAACATTAATTACCTCGTTCTTTTTTTTGAGGGCGAGGTTTTTTAGTTAATAGTTAATAGTTAATAGTTAACAGCTAACAGCTAAATATCATTTTTGTTTTTTCAGGGAAAATATTAGGTCAACTTGTGTGGTTGTATCGTTTACCATTGTTCCTGTTAAAGCGATTCCTTGAAATGAGTTGAGTATGGCATTTATGTCTGAGGGTAGGGGTTGATTAACGATGAGGGGAAATTTATTTAAAATAGTAACAAACTGTTCCATATCTAAGTAAAAATAACCTATATTTAAAGCCGGCAAATTAGCTGTTATATTTTGGAATTTTTCAGTATTAATCAGGGAATTATTAGGAGTAATATTAGTTAAGGTATTGAGAGGAGAACCGAGTGTGATCAATAAGGTATCTTCATCCTCCCACATATAAGAAAGAAGCTGTTCATTGGAAAATGTAATCCATTCTGTGATTATTTTATTTTCATTTTTTTTAGTATTTATTTCAATTAAATCTGTTTTTCTAGCTAATTGTTCAATTTTATTAATTGTTGAGATAGATGTGGAGCGATCGCTGGTATTTAAAATAATTACACCTGCAATATTTAGGCCTGCTAAACTTTTAAATATTCCTTTTTCTGCGCTGGTAATACCAATAGCAAATTCTCCATCTAACCAACCAAAAATTTCTCGATCTAGATCGAGATTAAAAATTTCAAAAAAGTCTCTACTTTCTGATAACCAATAATTAAATTCTGGGATTTCTTGAGCTTGTTCTGATAATCTCAGCCAATTTTTGTTGAGATTACTACCACTTAATAATAAAACCGTTTCTTGAGGAATTTTATCAATAAGATTACTATTTTGAGGAGTAAATTTTGATTTAATAACTTGATTATCTATTTGGGCGATCGCTTGTAAATGTATTCCTTGTTGTTCGATACCAACTCCGATAACAATAGAATTTAATGCTTCTAGTTTTTTAATGGTTGTGGAGGGAATTTTTTGAGATAAGGATGAATCATAAATTTCTTCTTTAATAATTCTGAGATAATCTGGCAAATATACTGTTATTACAGTATTAGTTAAAAAATTATTTTCTTGAAGATTCTTACTTTTAAAAGATGGCATTCCTTTAATTGTATCTATTGCCAATTCCAAAGTCTTTTGAGTTGTAGAAATTATTAATTTATTATTTATTATTGTATAGTTTAAATATTCTTGTTCTTTTTGATATGTTTGAATAATAGGAAATCCTTGATAATTACCTATTTTTAATTCATGATTATCATTATTCCTGAGTTTGTTAGCAAATTGTAAAGCTTTTATTTTGTTTTTAATTCCGAATACTGCTAATAAATCATATTTATTTTTACTGCTAGGCAAAAAAGCTAACATCATATTACCAAGCCAAGGTTGTATATCTTGTTGATAATTAATATTGTTGTCAGTTAATATTTTTTGAGGTAATTTTTCTATTTGATTATTTAATATTTTTTTAGCTTCAGGAGTACCTAATTGTTTTAATTGTGACCAATCTCGATCTTTAGTAGAAATAAAAGCACTCATCAAAGCTTGTTCTGGTATTACCGATGCTCCTTCAATGGGGGTTAATTCCTCTCCCTGAAAAAAATAGAAATATAAAGAAGTTGCTCCCAAAGTAGAAATAACAGTAGCGAGTAGCAAGAATAAATATCCTTTAGGGAATTTTTTTCGTTTTTTGCGTTTAATTTTTGCCATATGATTGACTAATTTTTATCATTCTTTACAATATTAATGATATGGTATTTAATTAATTAAAAGCGAGGTATGCTGATAATGGCTATAGTAAAATCATCTCAAGAATCTTTGCAGATTATGAAAATGTCTTTAGAGCAAGGAAGAGATGAAAAAACTATTAAAGAAGAGTTAATTAAACAGGACAGAATGCGAGATGTGCTTCTTTTACTACAAAATTTATCAGAAAGAGAGGAAGTAACTATTAAATTAATTCTCGATTGTCTTTATGATGTTGGCGCAGTAAATTTAATTAATAAAAAAGTAACTTTTCAACCTTTAAATAAGTTTTTAAAATCTATTGCTAGTAAACCTAAACCGATATTTAAAATATTAGCTTTTAATTGGTTTAAAAAAAATTGTCCTCTTTTAATTACTAATTGGTTATTTTCTCAGGTTTCTTTCAAAAAAAAGTAAATTAATAAGCTGTCACGCATTTCAATTATTGGTTGAGAAAGTAGTCAGTATTCAGAATAAAAGATTTAAACTTGATTTCCTGATAGAATTATATCCATAAATACATCTAAGCTTAATATATTTTACCTCCTTTTTTATTCATAATTATTAGATATTCCTAGTTTAGCTAATAAGGCACTTCCATAGGCTGCTTCTATGTAAGTTGATGAAACTACAGGTACTTGTAATAATTTTTGACGAATTATAGACCAAGTTGTATTTTTTGCACCACCTCCAGCAGTATAAACCTTAGTTACCGGAGTTGCACCCAGTTGTTCTAATAATTTATAACCCTTACTTTCTATCTGTGCCATACTTTCTAATAATCCATGTAGTAATTGTATTTTATTATTGGGAATTGGAGTAAGTTTTGGTAACAATTCTGGATCGTTTATGGGAAATCTTTCTCCCGGTTTTAATAAGGGATAATATTCTAAGTTAGTTATTTGATTAGGATCAATTTTTGAACTTAGATTTATCAATTCTGTTTCTGTAAAAAAGCTTTTTAATACTGCTCCTCCTGTGTTAGAAGCCCCACCAGTTAACCAGTAAATATTTTCTGAGTTAGGTAATTGAAATCTATGGCTATAAATGCCATATTTATTATTT
>CAYPSO010000127.1:5625-10868 GCA_964413275.1 uncultured bacterium
ATTTTCTGAGTTAGGTAATTGAAATCTATGGCTATAAATGCCATATTTATTATTTTCTATACGGGTTTTACTGAGTAATTTTAAAACTAATGTTGAACCGAGGGAGGTAACAGCTTCACCGGAATTTGTTGCTTTACTGGCTATAAAAGCAGCTATACTATCTGTAGTTCCCGCACAAACTAAACAATTAGCAGATAATTGTAATTTATTTGCTATTGCTGAGGTAATATTACCGATGGGTTTTCCGGGGGGTAATACTTCAGGAAAAAGCGAACTTACGGATAATTTTTTTAACCAATTAGGATATACTAAATTCTCAATATCATATCCTAATTTTAGGGCGTTATGATAATCAGTAATTCCTAGTTTTCCATGAAGTAAAAAACTTAACCAATCTGCTTGATGTAAAAAATATTTTGCTTGGGAATATATGGGTTGTTGTTGCCACCAAAGTAATTTGGCTAGGCTAGATGTAGCACTTAAACTAACATGGTTTGGCGGAGCAATTTCTGTTAGTTTTTCTTTCATAATTGAGCCTCGTTGATCATTATATAAAATTGGCTCATCTAAGACGTTACCATAATAATCGCAAAGCATTACTGTAGAAGATGTTCCATTAATTGCGATCGCATTAATTTGTGTTCTTATATTTAAGGGAATTTTATTAATTAAACCAAATAATGTTTTCTGCCAAATTTTAGCTAAATCCTTTTTATTTTGAAAATAATCTTGTTTATTTTCTGAGCAGATTTCTTGACAATTATTAATAACAATTGCCCTAGCACCAGAAGTTCCAAAATCAATTCCTAGATAATAATTCATAATTTAAAATAGTTATTGGTTATTGGTTATTAGTTATTTGTAAGAAGATTTGATTTATTACAATTTATTTAAAGCCGTTATTTTAAAAAACGATGATTAAGTCAAGTTTAAAATAGTAGATATAGTATTAAATTTTAAAACTATGAATCTACGTCACTCAATCATTCAGTTTTATTTAAGTTTATTTATAATAGTAATGTTAACTATTACTATTTGTCTAACTTATCCTCAAGCTATTTCAGCACAATCTTTAAATAGCCTTAACTTAGAAATTACGACTCTGAGAACTCAAATTCAACGTTTAGAATCAGAAGTACGTCTTTTGCGCCAGTCTAATTCTCCTTCTCTACGTCAGTCGAGTCAAGCTCCTCCTCCTTCAAGTTTAAATACTCCACCAGCAGTTATTGACGGGCAAATCATAGGGCGTAGCGATCCTATGTTTCAGAAATTAGCTACTTTAGTTATTGAACTTAAAGAAGATGTTCGTAAACTTCAAGACGATATGCAATATTTAAAGAAAAAGGTAAATTAATTTATTTGTTATTTGTATAAATTACTTGATTATCACAACTTTTAGTTTGCTCAAAATCACTGATATTATTAATAGTTGTATCAGCAATATTTGTTAATGCTTCTTCGGTAAAAAATGCTTGATGACCAGTTATTAAAACATTGGGAAATGTCAATAATCTTTGAAAGGTATCATCCTGAATAATTTCGTCAGATAAATCTTCAAAAAATAAGTTTTCTTCTTGTTCATAAACATCTAAGGCTAAATAACCTATTTTTCTACTTTTTAATCCTTTAATTACTGCTTCAGTATCAATTAACGATCCCCTACTTGTATTAATTAACATGACACCATCTTTAGCATATTTAATGGTTTCAGCATTGACTATATGATAAGTTTCAGGTGTTAATGGACAATGTAAACTAATAATATCCGATTGTTGAGCTAATTCTAATGGTTTGACATATTTACCCCCCAATGATTCAAATTCAGGATGAGGATATACGTCATAACCTAAAATTTTACAACCAAATCCCGCTAAAATTTTGGCAACAATTCGACCTATTTTTCCTGTACCAACAATGCCAACTGTACGATTGTGCAAGTCAAATCCTAACAAGCCATCAAGGGCAAAATTACCATCTCTAACTCGATAATAAGCACGATGTAATTTACGATTTAAGGTTAAAATTAAGCCTATTGTATATTCTGCAACTGCATAGGGTGAATAGGCAGGAACTCGTACAATTGTTATTCCTAATTCTGTAGCTTTTTTGACATCAACGTGATTAAATCCGGCACAACGCAGAGCTATTAATTTTGTACCATTTTTGGCTAATTTTTCTAAAATTTTTGCATCTAATATATCGTTTACAAAGACACAAATTCCAGAAAAACCATAGGCTAAAGATACGGTTTCTAATGTTAATCTTGGTTCAAAAAATATTAGTTTGTGGTGTTTTTGATTGGCTTTTTCTAGGAAAAGTTTATCGTAGGGTTTGGTATTAAAAACAGCAATTTTCATATAGTAATATTATTTGGTAGGTGAATATAATATTTTTTTATTAACCGCAGAGATAAGAAGAGAGAGATAATTTTACAAATCAGTTTAGTATTTCTCTACAAGCTTATTAGTTATTTGGTTTAATTAGTAGCATTTTTTATTAAGTTTTTCAACTCTTGAAATATCTTGGGAGCTTTGGTATTTTGGGAAGGATGAGTTAATATTCCATGAGTTGGACTAAAGAGAAAAGCAAGCATAAATAAACCAGAAGCTACTAATACTATAGCAGGACCAGAAGGTAAGTTATAAAAATAACTTATATACATTCCAGTAATACTTGATAAAACTCCTACTCCTACTCCTAAAAACATCATATTATGTAAGCGATTAACGAGTAAATATGCTGTTGCTGCTGGTGTAATTAATAAAGATAAAACTAAGACTACTCCCACTGCTTTTAAACTAGCAACTATGGTTAAACCAATTAACATCATTAAACCTAAATCTAGTAAATTAACTGGCAAGCCTACTGCTTCTGCTCCTAATTTATCAAAGGTGTAAAATAATAATTCTTTATAAAGTAAAACTACGACTAAAATTACTATTAATGCAATAATTAAAGTATCTCTAACATCGTTAAAAGTTACACCGAGAATATTACCGAATAAAAAATGATTTAAGTCAATTTTATTATCTTTTTGAACAACAGTAATTAAGGTTATTCCTAGGGCAAAAAATGCTGAAAAAACTATGCCCATTGCAGCATCTTCTTTAATCGGCGACCTAGTTCTAATTAAGTTAATTAACATGGTGCTAATTACTCCGGCAATAAATGCACCTACAAAAATATTAGCATTTAATAAAAATGCGATCGCCAATCCGGGTAAAACTGAGTGACTAATGGCATCTCCTAATAATGCTAATCTTTGCACCATTAAGTAACTACCGACTACAGCGCAGATAATCCCCACAATAATTGCCATAATCAAGGAACGCTGCATAAATCCATATTGTAATGGTTCGATTAATTTTTCTAACATTTGTAAAATATTAAATACAAAATAATATTAATATATCAAGCAGCAAAATTATAATTATCCTCCGAAAAAAACATCACCTTACCACTATAAGCTTGATAAAGATTTTCTTGCTTTAAAACTTCCTTCCTATTACCAGCCGCTATTAACTCCTTATTTAGTAATATTAAATTATCAAAATTTGTAATAGACTCCCCTAAATCATGATTTACAACTAAAACTATTTTTCCTGTTTCAGCTAATTCATGAAAAATATTAAAAATAATATTTTCTGTTTTTTGATCTACCCCAACAAAAGGTTCATCAAAACAAAATATTTCAGCTTCTTGAGCAAGAGAACGAGCTAAAAATACTCGTTGTTGTTGTCCTCCTGAAAGTTGACCTATAGGACGGTTAACAAAAGAACTCATTTCTACTTTTTCTAAGGCAGTTAATGCCTTCTGTTTACTAACATTAGAAAACCTTTTTAACCATCCAGTTTTACTAATTCTTCCCATCATAACCACATCCCAAACTGTAGCTGGATATGTCCAGTCTATCTGACTTCTTTGGGGTACATAAGCCACTATTTCTCGCTGCAAATTTAAAGATTGATTTCTAAATTTAACTTGTCCATTAGTTATGGGAATTAAGCCTAAAATTGCTTTAACTAAGGTACTTTTACCTGCACCATTAGGCCCAATCATTCCTGTTAGTTTTCCGGGAAGAATATTGAGATTAATTCCTCTTAAGGCTTCAATGCTGCGATAACACACCGATAAATTCTCGATCTGGATAGCTGACTCAATATTCATTATTTATATTTCCTTATATACCTGCACTAATAAGAGCATAGCAAAAAATGAAAAGATTATGATAAGCTTTATGAGAAAATTATGAAAAATTTTGTAAATAAAAATGAAAGTAATAACTCACAAATGGACAGGAGTATTGATTTTATTGGGGATTTGGTTTGGAGGTTGCCAAAGTATTTCAGAAAATGAAAATAAAAATAAGCCCAAAATTGTCTCAACTAGCACAATTATTGCAGATTTGGTCGAGCAGGTAGGTGAGGATTATATTGAACATGAGGGCATTTTAGAACCCGGTGCTGATCCTCACGTCTATGAGCCTGTACCTTCTGATAGTGTGGCTTTTGAAAAAGCGGATCTAATTTTTTATAATGGCTATAATTTAGAACCCGGATTAATTAAATTAATGAATGCTTCGGGAATTAAGGCGAAAAAAGTTGCTTTAGGAGAGTTAATTACTCCCTTAGATTTTGAATATCAAGGCCAAAAAGAACCAGATCCTCATGTGTGGGGAAGTGCAGAAAATGGTATTAAAATGGTAAATGCAATTATGACAGAATTAATTGCTATTGAGCCGGAACATGAAGCAGAATTTAGAGAAAATGCAACCGAGTTGATTCAAGAATTAGAAGTATTACATCAGTGGATAGGAGAACAAATAGCAACTATTCCTTCAGAAAAAAGAAAATTAGTAACAACCCATGATGCCTTTCAATATTATGCTAAAGCCTATAATTTAGAAATAATTGGTACATTAATTGGTATTAGTACCGAAGAACAACCAAGCGCACAAACAGTTAAAAATTTATCTGATACTATTAAAAAAAGCCAAGTACCAGCAATTTTTGCTGAGACTACAATTAATCCAGTTTTAATTACAACGGTAGCCCAAGAAGCAGGAGTAAAATTAGCAGATAGAGAGTTATATTCTGATTCCATTGGTGCTAAAGGAAGCGAGGGAGATAGTTATATTAAAATGTTGGAATCTAATACTAGAACTATTGTAGATGCGCTAAAAAATAATTAACTGACGTTACGCAAAAGGTATTAAGTGTTAGGTAAGAGGTAAGAGGTAATAG
>CAYPSO010000128.1:0-10834 GCA_964413275.1 uncultured bacterium
TATCTCTTCCACCTCCACCAGTTAAAATATCGTTATCTTCTCCACCCAATAGAGTATCATTACCACCTCCACCATTGAGGAAATCGTTTCCCTCTCCACCATTAAGAATATCTTTTCCAGCTCCTCCTAATAAAGTATCATTTCCCTCTCCACCATTAAGACTATCCGCACCGCTATCTCCTTGGAGATAGTCATCACCTTCTCCTCCTTGGATAGTATCGTTACCACCTTTGCCAAAAAGGTCGTCATTACCTTCAAATCCTAAGATGCTATCATTACCAAGAGTTCCTTGTAATGTATCATCATCATCAGTTCCAGGAATAAAAGCCATTTGAATCTCCTTAATTTATTTCATTCATCTGTTTACGAGTATTGAATCGAAATATAAATTTTAGATGAAAGTTTTATGAGAAAATTCTTATTTTTTTAGCAATAAATAAATTTGACAATTAGTGCCAATTGCTAATAATGAATATATATATTTTGGACAATACATATTTCTATAAATTCCCTATTTTACCGTTTTAAGAAAACAAATCTAAAGGAAAGTGACCATAAGTACCGATAATTTTGTCATTTTCACTTTGACAAGAAACCAATACACCTCGATAATCGCCTTTATAGCTATCAAGATAATAAGATTGATCTATAATTTTAAATTTTAAATAAACTGGTTCTTTAATCTCAGAAATATTATTTTGGTTTGGTTTAAATTCATGACCAAATGCTTTTAAATAACTAAGTAAGGTTTCTATAGCTTCTTCTTTAGTATCAGCACAAATTCCTAAGTGATAAGTATCTGTTTCTTTAATTATTAATAATAAGGCTTGTTGTAATTCAGTTTTGTCTGCTTCAGAATTAATATTTTTTATATCAATACAGCTATATTGTTTAAGAATTTCTAATGCTTCATGAATAGTCATTTTATTTATCATTTATTAATGTTTAATGTTTAATGTTCAATGATTGGTCATAATTATTGCTTAAAATATAGGGACGATTTATATAATACCTGTTCTTGGTGCGTTTCTAACACACAATCTGATTGAGGATAAGCAACACAAGTTACCGTATAACCTGCCTCAATTTCTGATGGTTTCAAAAATTTTTGTTCGCTCTGCTCAATTTTACCACTAACAATCTTTGCTAAACAAGCTGAACATTCTCCCTGAAGACATCCAGCCGGTAATTTAATCCCTGCTTCATCTGCCATATCTAATATGTATTGATCTTCTGGTACTTCAATAGTTCGGTCTAAATTAATTGCCTCATTAATTAATCTGACTTGATAAATTTTCATGGTTAATTTTTAGGGTTTAATTAATTTTTCTTTTTCTATTTTTCGATATGTTGCTCTTAATCTCGCTCTTTCCCAACTTGGATATAATAACAGCACAATTAATGGTGCAATGGTAATAGATAATCCCAAAGAAATTATAGGTTTAAATAGACCAATAATTAAGCCTCCTCCAAAAATCATACCGATCGCAATTGTTAAGATTAAACTAGCTAAAGTAATATTTTGATTAAAGCCTCTATCTTTAAAAGTCTCAATTAAAAAATTGATTAAACAAGCAGCACCAAACCCAGCTATTGCTCCTGCTCCCATACCCACTTGAATTCCAGCGATTATTCCTGCCCCAACTACAGCCGCTCCAACAGTCAAACCCACAGCTAAATAAACTAAACCAACGCCAGCACCAACACCTGTAAGAGTAAGGGTTATCGCCGTTGCTCCTGCCCAAGCAATGGCTACTGCCCAAGCTACGGCTACCCCTCCTAAAACTGCTCCAACTATGGTATCAGCAGCGAGGGTTACTAAAGCCGCCGCCGCCGCTCCTAAACCTGCCACAGTGGTGGGAATTAATAGTAATAATAATCTTCCTATATCCAAATAGGCAGGCTGTTTTAAGGATATAGCTAAAGGAGCAGTATGAAGTTTAATTGTGACATAATAATTTTCAGGAATTGCGTTAGTTTCTAATACTAAATCTCTTTGATAAAGTTTACCAGAAATTAAGTTAGAAGTATCAATAAATATTTGACATTTTATTTTATTTACCTTAAATTGTTTGGGTTTAATTTTAATCCAAGCATGATTATCTGGCGTGTGGGGAGGATCGCTAGGATGAGGTAAAACAGACCATTTACCATGTAAAGTAGTTTCAGGAATATCATTATTGATAATAATAGTTTCTCGTAGTGTTTCGCCAAATTTATGGGCATATATTGTTAGTTTAGCATTGCTTAATTGAGCTTCAGGAGTTCTAATTAAATCAAGGGGAATCAATTTTTCTAAAGCTTCTTTAGCATTTTGAAATCTATCTTTTATCTGTGGGGCAATCATTTTTTCTAACCAAGCAATAAAAGATAAACTTAACTGAGATAATAAATGTTGGAAGTTTAATTTATAAGGATCTTCTGAACTAGCTAAATCTTGAATTTCCCAAGAGCTAATACCTGTTAATAAGCAAATTATTGTAACTCCTAAACCATATAAATCAGAAGCAAGAGTTGGTCTAATAATTTGTTCGGGTGCGATAAAACCAGGAGTACCTTTAAAAATACTACTAACTGAAACTTTTTTACTACCAATACTAGCAAAACCAAAATCAACTAAATAGACATTAAGATTCTCATCAACTAAAATATTTTCTGGCTTAATATCCCTGTGTAAAATAGGTGGTAATTTATTTTGTAAATAAACTAATATTTCTAATATTTTAATCACAATTATTTTAATTTCTTCTGTACTAAAAATCTTTTGTGTGCTTAAAGAAACTGCATCTTTATATTCTTGAATTAAACAAAAACCATCATCTGTAGTAAAACTATCTAAATATTTAGGAATACCTGAATTATTTAAACTTTGTAATATTTTTATTTCTCTTTCATAACCTTGAAAATCAGACCAGTTCGATCCAGCAGTTGCAAAACAAAATTGTTTGATAACTACTATTTTTTCTGTATCTATTTGTTTTGCTTTCCAAGTAATACGTCCACCTTCTCGATTACGCCCTAACTCTTCAATGATTTCATATCCTTGAGCAGTAAAATCAGCTATTTTGCTCATAATATTTAACCCTATGCTATATTTTTATTATAGCTAATTAATTAAATTCAGAATTTGTTCGTACCAGTATTCATTTTCTCCATTTTTAAAAGTAATAATTATTTGTTTATAGGACTCATTTTTTAAGTCTATTACTAAATAATTACTATCTTGGGTTGCATACCAAAACTTTTTTCCTTCTTGACTATAATATGTACCTGCTTTAATTAAATAAGGAACAAAAGTACCAGGTGCTCTTAATTCTTTCCAACTTGTTTTTGGTCGAGTGGTACTAACATTAGTAATATTTGTTAATGGTATGATAAAATCATCGAACTTAAAAGCCCAAATTTTTTCATACCATTCTAATATAATTATTAATTGGCCTTTGTCTAAGAACTCTATTTTTTTCATACCATTCTAATATAATTACTAATTGGCCTTTGTCTAAGAACTCTATATTGAAAATTTCTCAAATATTGATCAGCTAAGACGCATTTAACTTACATTTTTTGAGATTACTTATATAAGGCAAATATTCTATTTATAATACTCTAAATTCTCTAATTGCGATCGCCAAGTAGTGCTGCGCGATTGCCATGTTTCTCGGCTTGGCCTAATCGTATTTTGTAGATTTGTCTCTGAAGGTTTAGATACCCCTAAATCCCCCCTTGGCAAGCAGGGCTAGGGGGGATAAAGTAATAAATCAATTAAGCAATGCTTGCCATTTTCACTTCATTAGTTGCCAGTATATTTTGCAACTCTTCTGCATCAATGGTTTCTTTCTCAACTAGCATTTCAGCTAATTTATCAAGGATGTGACGATTTTGTAGTAAGACATCCTTAGCACGCTTATAAGCTTGGTCAACTAACTTACGAACTTCTTCATCAATGGTAGCCGCAGTTTCATCGGAAAAATCACGATCTGAAGCAATATCACGACCTAAGAATACGTTACCATTTTGACGACCTAAAGCAACAGGCCCGAGGTTATCACTCATGCCAAAACGAGTAACCATCTGACGAGCAATTCGTGCAACCTGTTGTAAATCATTAGATGCACCTGTAGTTACTTCTTCTTCTCCGAAGATAATTTCTTCAGCAATGCGGCCGCCTAAAGTCATTGCCATCTGATTTTGTAAATAGGAGCGAGAATATAAACCAGATTCCATACGATCTTCACTAGGAGTGAACCAAGTTAAACCACCAGCACGCCCACGGGGAATAATACTAATTTTTTGTACGGGATCGTAATCGGGCATTAATGCACCCACTAAAGCATGACCTGCTTCATGGTATGCTACTAAGGTTTTACGCTTTTCGCTGATGACACGGTTTTTCTTTTCTGGGCCTGCTAAAACTCGATCGATCGCATCATTTACCTCATCCATGGAAATTTCGGTCAGGTTGCGACGGGCTGCTAAAATAGCTGCTTCGTTTAATAAGTTAGATAAGTCAGCACCTGTAAAACCGGGGGTACGACGGGCAATTTTATCTAAGTCAACATCTTTACTTAGAGTTTTACCACGAGCATGGACGTTAAGAATTTCTTGACGGCCTGCATAATCTGGGCGATCGACTACTACTTGACGGTCAAATCTACCGGGGCGTAATAAGGCTGAATCTAAGACATCGGGGCGGTTGGTAGCAGCGATAATAATAATACCGGTATTATCTTCAAAACCGTCCATTTCTGTTAATAATTGGTTTAAGGTTTGTTCTCTTTCGTCGTTACCACCGCCTAAACCAGCACCACGTTGACGACCTACTGCATCAATTTCATCAATAAATACGATACAGGGAGCATTGGCTTTAGCTTGTTCAAATAAGTCACGAACACGGGAAGCACCAACACCAACGAACATTTCTACGAACTCAGAACCAGAAATTGAGAAGAAAGGAACACCTGCTTCTCCGGCAACTGCTTTGGCTAAGAGGGTTTTTCCTGTTCCAGGAGGCCCAACTAAAAGTACACCTTTAGGAATTTTTGCACCAATGGCAGTAAAGCGATCGGCATTTTTTAAGAAATCTACTACTTCAGTTAATTCTAATTTAGCTTGTTCAATACCAGCTACATCACCAAATGTTACCTGAGTTTGAGGCTCCATTTGCACTCTTGCTTTAGATTTCCCAAAGTTCATGGCTTGGGAACCTGGGCCACCTTGAGCGCGACGGAGTAAGAAAAATAGACCTACTAATAATAAAATGGGGAAAAATAAGCTACTTAAAGCTCTAAACCAGAAATTTTCTTCCTGTTGGGGTAAAACGGAAATGTCAACTCCTTTTTCTGAGAGAATATTTAATAACTGAGGATCGTTAGGTAAGTTAACGATGACAGGAGTACCGTCTTGAGAGGTAACTAAGGCTTTGCTACGATCTGCACTTAGTTTAACTGTTTCGATTTTACCCTTTTCTACTTCGTTAATAAATTGACTATATTTCCAAGTTGTCTGGGTTTGGGTATTGTTATCTAATAATGCTGTTCCTAAGGCAATGACTACTACTGCTAACAGTGCATATAGTCCGGCATTACGCCATTTTTTATCATTTTTGTTCACTATCTGAGTTCTCCCCTTATTTAACTGGTTATAACGCTTGAATATTAAGATTCAAACTTTGACGATTACAAATTTTTTGAACTATGAGTCCGGTTTTTAATGAGATATTATTAACTTATGTTAACCTATCTCAGAAAAAGTTGCTCAAGAGTTATTTGTTATTTGTTATCCGTTATTCCTTATTTGTCGGTATTTATAACGGTTAAGTGTTGTTTCTCATTTTCGGTAAAATCTTCAAAAATAGCCTGTTGATTGGCCAGTAAGTCTGCGGTGGCATCAGAAATATCATTGGTGCGATTAGAAAGGCGATCACCTAATACTTCCATCGGTGCGGTACAATAGACTATTTCCCAAGGTAAGCCATTTAATTCTGCTTGTTGTTTGACCTGTTGACGTAAGCTAACCAAGTCATATTTAGCATCTAAAATTACAGGAAAACCTGTTTTTGCTAAAATTACGCCCAATTCTAAGAGACGATTATAGGTTTTTTCGCTCATTTCTGAGGAATAGATTTCTTGAGTGCCTTTTTCATGAATGGCAATACCTGCTAAATGTTTTCTAACTGCGTCGGATCTAATTTGAATTGCACCTATTTGTTTTGCTAACTTTTGAGCGACAGTTGACTTACCTGAGCCGGACAATCCTGACATAATTATCAGTTTCCCTGACTTATTTTTAGTATATTCCCAAGCTTGGTGATAATACTTGGCTGCTGTGGTTTGGGCTTCTTGTTTGGCCTGGGCAGGAATACCCGTATCGTCTAATAAAAATGAGGTTACTTTTGCTCTGACATAGGATTGACGACTTAAATATAAAGGTAACATTTGTAAGCCGTACCAATCTCCCGTTACCTCTACATAACTATTTAAAAAAACATTAGCAAAATCTTTACTTTCCCTTGCTTCTAAATCCATTACGGCAAAGGCTACATCATACATAACATCGACAAAACGAAATGGCTCGTTAAACTCAATGCGATCGAATAGTTGAATTTTATTATGCCAATAACAAATATTTCTTAAATGTAAATCTCCATGACATTCTCTAATTTTTTGTTGATCAATTCTTTCTTGACATAATGACTCTTTTGTGCTAAAAAAGTTGTCGGTAAATTGTTTAGTTTCTTCATATTGTTCTTGAGTTTGAGCAACACCAATATATTTCATGGTTTGCTGATAGTTTTCATCAATTGATTGTCTAATTTTTTCTACTGTTCCGAAGCTAAGAATATAATCATTAGTTTTAGTTTGACTATGGAAATCAGCCACTAATTTACCTAATTCTTTAATATGATTTTCCGTTAGTTTTCCCTTGGTAAACATCTCGCTTAGTAGTGTATCTTGGGGAAATTGCTGCATTTTTACGGCATATTCTATAATATTCGTGGTATCGTTTAGTAAATAATTATCCCCTGATTTACTAATAGGAATTACTTCTAAATAAATCTCTGGTGCTATGGGTTGATTCATGGTTAATTCTTGTTCGCAAAAATGCTTTCTTTTTTCTAAGGTAGAAAAATCTAAAAAGCCAAAATTGACTGCTTTTTTAACTTTATAAGCATAATCGCCAGTTAAAAAGACTAAAGATACATGGGTTTGTAGCAATTGAATATTATCGACAACAGCATCGGCATAAAAATCAGGTTGCTGCATTCTCTCAATTAATTTTGGATCGTTCATTTTTTAGTTATCTAATTTCAGTAAATTTATTTTACTATGAAATAAAACCTTACTTATTAAGACATCAGGATTTTTATAAAAATTTAAAATAACTGTTGGCGTTGCTGAATTAGAGTATGATTTGATAATTTTGTGTACCTATTTATATTTGATTTTGAAAATAATTAAAGCCTTTTTCTATCAAAAGTAAACATTTATGAAGTTGATAGTAATAACTAGAATTATTAGAACTAATATAAAGGTAGAAATCTCAAATTAATATGGGTAAGCCACATATTGACATTAAAATTATCTATCTGATAACTCAACTTAATAATAATATTGAGAAAACTAACAGTTTGATAAGAATTGATGTAATGCTCTGTGCGATTTTTAGATAACGCCTATAACTATTGAAACGTCCGATAATCGTTTTTTGAAAATATTAGTTATGGAATATCGTTGATCCCAAATATCTCCAAGTTAGATTTAAACTTTTAGAGAAAATTCAAGGAGATTGTTATGGTTAGCTCAATAACACGCAACGCTTTTACCAATACTTATTCAATAATTAGCGGAATTAATGTTTTCCGTCTTAAAGGTAAAGCAGAAGATATGGGCTGGTGCTATGCTCAACTTATCGGTAAAAATAATCTCGAATCTTCTTATTTAAAAACAGCTACAAAAAAATATGCTGAACGTTTAAATGATCTACCTGATTTTTTGCGAAATACTGCTTACTCTTTAATTTATGATGATTTTGACTTAGAAATTAAAGATTCATGGACAAAAGCTTTAGTCGATGGATTTTATCAAGGATGTCGAGATATTGGTACAGCATATACCTTAAAGGACATCCAAAAAGCCTATAAATATTTTGACTCAAATAAATTTTTAGGTTCTTGGCTAAGAAATAATTTTAATTGGATGCTAGAGGTAGCTGATATTACTGAGGATGTCAATATTCCAGACTTTGATGGTTCTGGTTGTAGTACCATGGTTAGTCTTCGTAATCGTAATAATGAGAGAAAAATCATCTTTGGTAGAAATCAAGATATTTTTCCCATATATGAATATCTTGATGGAGATAAACAATATGAATTTCCCTACGATCGCAATATGTCAGTTATCTTCGTTTCGCCTGTAGATGAATATAGCTATGTCTCGGTATTACCTTTAGGATTACCTCCCATAGCAGTATCTGCCATGAATGAAAAAGGTCTTACCCTCGCAATTAATGCTTTATACACCAAACAAATCAATGATGAAGGTAATGTTTTTTTAGGGTTAGCAACCAAAATTATGCGTAAAGCCAAAAACATTGAAGAAGCAAAACAAATTGTTGACGATCTTTATAAAAATCAAGGAGGTTTAGTTACGAGTTGGCTATTCACTTTGTCTGACACTACAGGGCCAAATGGTAAAGCGGTAGTGCTGGAATTAGGAACTCATGATTATGATGTCAGAGCAGATGATGGGGGTTTATTATTCTGTACCAACCATTGTTTTACACCTCGACAAAAGAACAGAGAACTAGAAATT
The DNA here is from genome assembly GCA_964413275.1 of uncultured bacterium. Classification (GTDB taxonomy): domain Bacteria; phylum Cyanobacteriota; class Cyanobacteriia; order Cyanobacteriales; family JAABRE01; genus JAABRE01. The sequence continues at coordinate 8,811 of CAYPSO010000128.1, forward strand.
AACTTATCTTGGCGTTCCCATAGTACCAAACGCTTGCAAGCATTACGACAAAAAAGCAAAGGTGACAATAATATTAATCTTAATAAAATTGCTGCCTTGATGCGTTCTCGTTTCGATCCAGATTTACCAAATGCTGAAGCAGTTATCTATAGTCCTTGGATTGTTTCTACTGTAGATCAAACCAAAGCAGTTATTTTTTCCCCTGATGAATTGAAGTTTTTTGTGGCTAATAATGGGATAGCACCCGTCACAGAAGGTAGTTTTGTAGAATTTTCTTTTACTAAGGGAATTTCTGACGATCCAATTGCTAATGCTATTTTGGGGATTAAAAACTTTGGCAATTCAGGATCAGTATATCACAAATATATGAACTTTTTTAAGCCAGCTTATATTCATAAGTCAAAGGCTGAAAAACCTAAGCGTCAAGATGAAAATGATGATTTATGCGATCGCAGAAGAGCCGATCATTATCAAAAAGCATTAGATTACCTCAAAAATATTTATCAAGAAAGCAAGTATAGTGCTTTAGCAGCAGGTTATATTGCACTTAAACAAATTAGTTTGATTCGGAATTTGAAACTTCGTAGAGAAATTGATTCAATTGTTTCAGAAACAGAAACACAAAAGGCACAAAAAATTAAAGACAAAGCTGACGCAAAAGCAAGAGAAGGAGAGAAGTATTTACGAGAAGCTCTCAAAGATAATGGACTTTCTAACCATCATAAACATCTAGCAACTCTTCTTCTTTCCTTTACCTATGACATCAGAGAAGATAAATCTCAGGGACAAAAATTGCGTCAGGATTTGTTAGATTCTCAAGAAAAAATATGGCCACCTCTAAAAGAAGCTTTTAAATCATGGCAGGGTAAACCAGAACCAGATTCCTTTAGTCTGAAGTTCTTTTGGCAAGATCGGATCAAAAATCTAGATTTAGACTTCAAATATATGGATACTCTCAAGTATATTCAGTGGAAAAAAGATACTGAAGGACAAACATAAATTTTCTCCAACAATAACTTGTGAGTTGCATTGGACTCAAATTTAATAAAAGGAGATTAATCATGACATTAGTAGCATTAATCACTCTTCATGGTATGGGAGAAACAGAAACCACATATTATCAACCTCTGGTTGAAGCATTGATTAAAAAATTAGGAAGAGATACGTGGGATGCTAAAGTATTTTTCCAGTCTATTTATTATCAAGATATTTTACAAGATAATCAAAAGAGAGTCTGGGAAAAGATGAATGAAAAATATGCTTTTAAAAATGATATTCTTAAGCTTCGACGACTGATGCTATATGGTTTTAGTGATGCTGCAACTCTTGAATATAGTGCTAGACAAGGAGATGATATTTATCTGAAAGTTCAAGAGAGAATCAAAGAAAGTTTTGAGAAAGCTTTTAATCATTTAGTGAGTCTGCGTCGTCCTGTTATTGTCGTTGCTCAATCATTGGGATGTCAAGTTTTTTCCAATTACATTTGGGATAGTCAGCATCAAAAAGGAATATTTGCTCAGACAAATTGGTCAGATTCAGAAAAAAATGATTTCATGAAACTGAAAACTCTACGTCATTTTATTACCACGGGTTGTAATATTCCCATATTTGTTGCCGGACTTAATAAACCACAGTGTTTTAAAAAACCGAATCCCTATTTTCTCTGGCATAATTACTTTGATGTTGACGATCCTCTGGGTTGGCCATTGATTCTTTTAGATCAATCCTATCAAGACTGTGGCATTAGCGATCGCCAAGTTGAAATTGGTATTACACCCTTTAGCCATTCAGGTTATTGGGAAAATAAACATATTATTGGTGAAATTAGTGAGCGAATCTCGGCACAAACTTTAGAGTAATTGCTATAGCAACAATTTAAGTAGAGCAATCATAGCTTTAGCACAGGAGAAAAATTGATAATTCCATTATAGATTTTGTCTTAAAAATCATAAAAAGTAATAATAAAGCTAATTCACAGCTATAATGGAATAAGGCTGGAGAAATTGCCATGAAAAAAATTTTTG
>CAYPSO010000129.1:0-10726 GCA_964413275.1 uncultured bacterium
TGATTTTTTTTTCAATAGTTTTTCCGAAACTTTACACAATCTTTAAAAATCGATGGTTAACTTTACAAAATCTTCATAATTTACTTAAATGACACTCACCCATAAATAAAGTAAAATGTAAAAAAGTATTACAATATTTGCTGCTTTAGCTATTTAAGCTCACACTATAAATTAAACTTTATATCTTTAACTTTTGGCGAATACGAGTTATTAATATCTCAACTTCTGGTAACTTTAACTGCATCGCAATTAAGCCAAAAATAACAAAAGCAACTACAGTAGAAATAATTAATTCTAAAAATTGTAATAACAGATTATTACTACCTAATAATTGATTAAAACCAACACTCACACCCCAACTAGCAAAACCCGCAACTACAGTAGCCACAACTAAACCTAAAAGTGCTTTGCCCCATTCTCCTAAAGGCAGTCCATTTAACCGTTTATTTAAAATTCCCAACATTAAAGCCATAGAAACAACATTAACCCCAATAGTCGCAAAAATTAAACCCGGAGTTGCAAAAGCATCTACTAAAAGATAATCCAAACCAGCATTGAGAAAAATATTACCAATGGAAATGCGAAACGGGGTTTGTCCATCTCCTAAAGCATAAAATACCCTAACTAAAACATCCCTGGCTAAATAAAAAAACATCCCTACGCCATAAGCCATTAAAACTGGTGTAACTATAGCCGAAGCATCCGCTTGAAACATCCCTCTTTCATAAATTACCCTGACAATCGGCTTGGCTAAAGCGATAAATACCGCAGTTAAAGGTAACATAGTCAAAGCACTTAATAACATTCCTTGACGAATACGCACCTTTAAATCCGACCAATTTTCTGGGGCTGCCAGACGAGAAAATACAGGCAAAAAAGGCACTAAAATCATATTAGAAATAATGCCTAAAGGAGTCAGGACAATAAAATTAGCGTAACGCATTGATGCCGCCGCATTTTCAATATAAGAAGCAAAAAATAGGTCAGTATAAACATTAATATGCAGCATTCCTGAAGATAGGGTAGCAGGAGCCATAATTTTCATCACATCCATTACCCCCGGAATACGCCAATCAAACCTTAATCTTAGCTTTCCCATTCCTGCTTTTGACTGGGGAATTAATTGAACTAACCATTGTAAAATGCCTCCAGCTAAAGTTGCACCCGCCAAAATAATACTGCCTAACTTAAGGTACTCAGGGGCGTTAATATTATCTTCTAAATGCCATAATAAAAAACCCACTCCTAATACTAAAGTTACGCTAGAAAATAGGGGACTAATACTAGGTAACCAATATAAATTTGCTGCATTTAAACTACCAAAACCAATCCCAATTAAACCAGCAAAAATAGCTAAGGGTGCCATAATTCGTAATTGTAAAATAGCTATATCCCTTACCTGAGTGTCTAAACCCGGAGCTAAAATATCAATAAAAAAACTAGCAAAAATAAATAGAAAAATTGCGACTAAAATTAAAATTAAACTCACCAATGTAGTAACAGTTTCTACTAAAGGTGCAGCTTCTTTTTCATCTCTTTTAGCAAGTATGCTAACTAAAGCACTGTGAAATGGCCCATTAATCCCTCCAAGCAGAATTAATAAAAAACCCGGAATCACATAGGCATAAGCATAGGCATTGACCACAGCCCCAACGCCAAAGGCTGCCGCTACCATTTGTTCACGTACTAAACCAAATATTTTACTTATAAGAGTAGCTATTCCTACGATACCAGAAATACCCGCTAGAGAACGTTTTTTAGTTTCAGACATTTAGAGCAAATTAATGGTTAATTATCGATAGTTGATTGTACCTTAATCAGTAATCACGGTGTAGGGCGAGGTTTTCTTATCCTCTTATGTAATCTATAATTCAGTAAATTTTTTACGTTGAAGTAAGGTTAAAATACAATAGCCAAATAATCTTAATTACAATTAAATGATTACAACACAATTCGTAAAAATTCCCAATCAAAATATATCTATTGATGCTTATTTAGCTACTCCTAATCAGCCAGGAACTTTTCCGGCTATTATTGTTATTCAAGAAATTTTTGGGGTAAATGCCCATATCCGTGATGTTACCGAAAGGATAGCAAATCAGGGTTATGTTGCCATCGCACCTGCTATTTATCAGCGTTTAGCCCCCGGTTTTGAAGCAGGTTACACTCCCGAAGAAGTCATTATCGGTAGGGAATATAAAAACAAAACTAAAGCCACTGAACTCCTAAGTGATATTCAAGCTACTATTAATTATCTTTATAACTTACCCCAAGTGAAACAAGAAGGAGTCGGTGCCATTGGTTTCTGTTTTGGTGGTCACGTTACCTATTTAACAGCTACTTTAGCAGATATTAAAGCAACAGCCTCATTTTATGGTGCAGGGATTACCACTTGGTGTCCCGGAGAAAATCAACCTACCATAACTCGTACTAAAGATATAAAAGGCACTCTTTATGCCTTTTTTGGTTTAGAAGATGCTAGTATTCCCCTCGAACAAACTGAAGAAATCGAACAAGAACTTATTAAATATAATATTCCCCATCAAGTCTTTCGCTATAGTGGAGCAAATCATGGTTTCTTTTGCGATCGCAGAGGCAGCTATAATAAAAATGCGGCTAGTGATGCGTGGACTAAAGTGTTACAGTTATTTACTGACACCTTAAAATAATACTATAGGTTATTTTCAGTAATTAGTCAAAAACCTATAATTTTTGCTAGAAATTTCGGGAAATTTTTTCTCAAAAAACATAGCTAAAAGGCTGGCGATAATCAAAAAATTTTTTAATTTTTTTCGACTTACTAACAATTATGAATTCTGAATCAAAAAAAACTCAAAAGCAAAATATTTCTTTTTCAATGGATGATTTTGCTAAAGCCCTTGAAGAACACAGCTACGATTTTCAAAAAGGGCAAATAGTTCGAGGTAAAGTATTTGAATATACAAGTGATGGTGCTTTTGTCGATATTGGCGGAAAATCTCCCGCTTTTGTTCCCCTGAGAGAAGCTAGTTTAGAAGGAACAAATGACTTATCAACTTGTTTACCACTACAAGAAGAACAAGAATTTTTAATTATTAGCAACCAAAATGATGAAGGACAAGTTACTATCTCCATTCGCCAATTAAAATTAAAAGAATCTTGGGATGCTTTGGCTGAAATTGCTGATAATGAAGGAACAGTTCAAATGTTAGTTAGTGGTACTAACAAAGGTGGAGTTACTGGAGAAGTAAAAGGAATAAGAGGCTTTATTCCTCGTTCCCATTTAATTGAAAAAAATAACCTAGAATCTTTAATTGGACAAAGTTTAACAGGTAATATTTTAGAAATTAATCCTGATAATAATAAACTTGTCTTATCCCAAAGAAAGGCAGCCCAAAGTGCCGTTATGCAAAAATTAATAGCAGGTACTGTCCAAGATGGTACAGTTGTCAAACTTCAGCCTTATGGTGTTTTTGTTGATTTAGGTGGAGTTACTGGATTATTACATATTAAACAAATCAGTAATAGTCGCATAGAATCTTTAGAAAATTTGTTTAAATTTGGTCAAGAAATTAAAGTTGTAATTATTGACATAGATGAACTAAAAAACCGTATTTCTTTATCCACCAAAGTTTTAGAAACTTATCCCGGAGAACTTCTAGAAAAGTTTGATTTAGTCATGGAAAATGCACAAGAAAGACTAGAACAAATGCAAGCTAAAGAGTCTGAAAGTAAATCTGAAAATTAATGATTTAAAGAAGACAAGGGAGATAAGGAAGTTTTTTTCTAAAATTAATATTTTGTTATTAATAAAAAATCTCTTCCCCATCTCCTCCATCTCCCTTGTCTTACTCCTAACTACAGTAGGGGCAGAATATATTCTACCCCTACTGACTATGGTTTCTTATTTAAACTTTTATTTGCTCTAGCAGACACACCTTTCTTTTATTTACAAGTATGTTTTTTTGAGGAAAAATGGGAAAATCGATAAATATGAATCATACCTGAATTGTCTTTATTTCTCATAAAAATCTTCATTTATGAGTATAAATCAAAGAAAATAAGTGTGTTTATCTTTAATAGCCTATTATTATATAATAATATAAATGTTTAAACAATCGAAATTGTCTCAATTATAAAATCAAATTATTTACTATAATAATTCTCAATCTCATGAAAGAGCTTAATCCAAGAGATTTTACTATTTTGATTATTGAAGATGATGTGCTTAACATCAAGCTCATTATGAAAATATTACAAAGTGTAGGCTATAAAGTCGAATTTGTTACCAGTGGAGATAAAGCCTTAGAATTAATCAAGATTTTTTCTCCAGACTTAATTCTCTTAGATTTACAAATGCCTAAAATGGATGGATTGGAAGTTTGCCATAAATTGAAAAATAATTCAAGCTATGATGATATTCCCATTATTTTTTTAACTGCTAATCATGACAAGACTAATTTACTAAAAGCATTTGAATTAGGTGCAGCTGATTATCTTACTAAACCTTTTCATCAAAAAGAATTATTAGCTCGTATTGAAACTCATCTAAAAATTAGAGAACAAGCAAAACAAATCAAAGAAAGTGAAGCTAAACTTAGTAGTATTGTTAATAATATTTATGATGGAATTCTTGTGGTAGATGATGATGGTAAAATTCGTTTTGCGAACCCATCTGCTGCGAGAATTTTTGAGAAACCTTTATCTTTTTTATTAAAACAGCCTTTTTCTTTGCCAATTAGAAAAAAAAAGCTTAGTGAATTAAAATTTAAAGATAAATATTTAGAAATAAGTGTAAATAAAATTGAATGGGAAAATGAAATTTTAAATATAGTATGTTTAAGAGACTCTACCAAAAGAAAAAAAATACAAGAAAATCTAAAAATATCTTTAACTCACCAAGAACAATTAACTTCAGAATTAAAAAAGTTTGCTGAAACAGATACCCTTACAGGCGTTTTCAATCGTCGTTATTTACTTGATTTTTTTAAACAAGAAATTGCCTTTGCTAAACGTTATAATTCGATTTTATCTATTTTAATAATTGATATAGATTTTTTTAAAAATATTAATGATAATTATGGTCATGATGTTGGTGATGAAATTCTTAAACAAGTGTCTAATTTGTTCTCAAGTAATTTACGAGAAATAGATTGTTTTGCCCGTTACGGAGGAGAAGAATTTGTTGCTATTTTACCCCAAGCCAACTCCCAAGAAGCATGGCAAGTAGCAGAAAGAATAAGAGTTATAATTGCTAATAGTAATTTTAATATTTCTCAACAAGATATTAACATTACTATTAGTATTGGAATTTCTCAATATCAAAATAATGATGACGAAAGTTTTGAAAAAATTTTAAAAAGAGCAGATCAAGCACTTTATCAAGCTAAATCTCAAGGACGTAATCGCACAATAGTGGGATAGTTCATAGTTGTGTTAAACTTTTGTATTTAGTACAAATAAAAAATAATAGTTAATAGTTATAGATAAATAACTATTAACTATTAACTATTAACTATTAACTAATTCGTCATCAAAAGAAATTTTTACTGGTTTAGCATTCCAAATTTCCTTAACATATTCAGAAATGGTACGATCTGAAGAAAACTTACCCATTCTCGCAGCATTAATAATAGACATTCTTGTCCAATTATCTTTATGTAAATAAGCTTTACTTACCTCTTTTTGACAATCAATATAAGCTTGATAATCTGCTAATAGCATATATTCATCATGGTGAAGTAAAGAATCGACAATAGGTTTAAATAACTCTTGATTACCATAGGAAAAATATCCCTGAGCAATGTGATCGATTACTTCTCTTAACTCATCATTATTATTGTAATATCCCCAAGGATTATAACCATGATTTTTCATATCACTGACTTCTTGAGCCGTTAAACCAAAGAGGAAGAAATTCTCCGCTCCTACTTCTTCTCTAATTTCAATATTTGCTCCATCTAGCGTACCAATAGTTAAAGCACCATTCATGGAAAACTTCATATTACCAGTGCCAGAGGCTTCTTTCCCTGCTGTCGAAATTTGTTCTGATAAATCTGCGGCGGGATAGATTTTTTCACCCAAGGAAACATTAAAATTCGCTAAAAATACTACCTTTAAACGTCCACGAACATCGGGATCTTTATTTACTACTTCGGCAACAGCATTAATTAGTTTAATCACCAGTTTAGCCATAAAGTAACCCGGTGCGGCTTTACCACCAAAAATTACTGTACGAGGTACAATGTCGATACTGGGATTATGTTTAATCCTATTATAGAGAGTGATAACGTGCAGTACATTTAATAACTGACGTTTGTATTCGTGAATGCGTTTTACTTGCACATCAAAAATAGAATTAGGATCTATTTCAACCCCATTATGAATTTCAATGTATTGTGCTAATTTTATTTTATTTTCTAATTTGATTTGATGCCAGCGATCGCAAAAAGTTTTATCCTCAAGATAATGTTCTAATTTACTTAAGTCGTCTAAATTTTTAATCCAATTTTCACCAATTTTAGAAGTAATTAATTTAGCTAAAGGTTGATTACACAATAATAACCAACGACGAGGAGTAACTCCATTAGTTTTATTGAAGAATTTTTCTGGCCAAAGTTGCGCAAAATCTCTTAAGGTATCTTGTTTGAGTAATTCTGTATGTAAAGCAGCGACACCATTAATGGCATGACTACCCACACAAGCTAGGTTAGCCATTCTTACCGACTTATGGGGATATTCTTCAATAATCGACATTTTATCAATTATATTGTCCAAATTAGGGTCTTTATGATGCCAGACTTTTAAATCTTCAATAAACCGATGATTTATTTCATAGATAATTTCTAAGTGTCTAGGTAAGAGACGACCAAATAAATCAACTGACCAACGTTCTAAAGCTTCGGGCATTAAGGTATGGTTAGTATAAGCCAAACATTTTTGAGTAATTCCCCAAGCTTTATCCCAGAACATTTTATGTTCATCTACCAATAAGCGCATTAATTCGGCAACGGCAATGGCAGGATGGGTATCATTTAATTGCAGAGTAAACCTTTCAAAAAAGTTATCTAGGTTACTATTATTCCTCAGATGAGTTCTAATCATATCCTGCAAAGAAGCAGATACAAAGAAAAATTGTTGTTCTAAGCGTAGTTGACGACCTTTAGGAGTATTATCATTGGGATAGAGGACTTTGGAAATATTTTCAGAACCTATTTGATTAGCAACTGCACCATCATAGTCTCCAGCATTAAAAGCTTGGAAGTCAAACACATCGTCCTCTGAGGCTACTGCTTCCCACAAACGCAAAAAGTTTACCGTATTGGTTTTATATCCCGGTACAGGAGTATCATAGGGTAAAGCTGTAACTTTTCGTACAGGTACCCAACATACTTTAGCATGACCTTTATCGTCATGATAAGTTTCTGTATGGCCGCCAAACATTACTTCGACAGTAGCTTCTGGCCTTCTAATTTCCCAAGCATTACCAAAACGCAACCATTTGTCGGGAACTTCAGCTTGCCAACCATCTTTGATAAACTGATGAAATATGCCAAACTCATAGCGAATACCGTAACCAATCGCAGGGATTTCTAACGTTGCCAACGAATCTAAAAAACAAGCCGCTAAACGCCCTAAACCACCATTTCCCAAGCCTGGATCGTGTTCTTCTGCGATTAATTCTTCTAAATTTAATCCTAAATCAGCTAATACTTCTTGAAGTTGATCGTATATTCCTAAGTTAATCAAATTATTGGCTAAATAACGTCCCATCAAAAACTCAGCCGATAGATAGCAAACAATTTTTACATTTTGCTCCATGTAAGTTTTGAAGGTTTGATTCCAACGATGCAAAAGACGATCTCTTACAGTATGAGATAGAGCCATGTAGTAATCTCTTTTTGTCGCTAAGGATTCATACTTGCCTTGGGTATAGCATAGGTGATCCAAGAAAGCACGTTTTAGTGTTTCTTGACTCATTCCTGTGCGGTCATCTTCTACTTTGATTGTAATTGTTTCTTCTGTGGGGATATTTGTTTGCACTGTTTAATTGTCTCCCAATAATGAATTTTTTAGATTAATCAGCGATTTTTTTTAATAATTTTAATATCGCTTTTTAGAAATTAACACAAATATTTACAGCAAAGGCAATTGTAACACTTATCAGCTTTGTTTGTGGTTATTTGTTCATAACATTAAATTTATTCTAGCAAAATTCTTGATGGTGTTTATTTTGCTGGAATTTTGTACAACATTATACAATTTAACTACTATTTAATTTCTTTTAAAAAAATTAATATTTATTTAATATTTTGTAATAAATATTCGGCAAATATTTAAGAGAAGAAAATTAGATTCAGCAACTGAACCCAACAGAGGTAAGATAATGTGAGGATATTGCGGAGTTGAGTTAGATAAAATGACTGTTAAATTACGTAAACCAATCTTAATCGGAGGTTTAGGCTTATCTCTAGTCTTTTGGTTATGGGATAGTATTCAACATTTAAGCAAAGATATTAGTGAATATGCTGTCTTAACTAGCATTGCCCTTGGTAGTGTTTTATGGCTACTTCGTCGTAAAAATAGTCAAGATCAACTTTTATTCTCAACCTTATCTAACATAGATCGAAAAGCAGTTACAGAGGCTATATCCAAAGCTCAAACAACCATAGATTATTTACAAACCGAAGCACCAGAACAAGATATTTCTGACCTAAAAGAAAAACTCGATTTAATTTCAGCTTCTCAACATAGAGAGAATTTAGAAATAGCAGTTATTGGTGGTATAAGAGTAGGTAAAACAACCATAACTCAATTACTATCAACCCAAAATAACAACACAAATATATCATTTATCGATCTGCAAAACCCTGATTACACCACATACTTAAAGGCAGATGTAGTTTTATTTATTATTAATGGGGATTTAACTGCTTCAGAAGGGGAAATAATCCAAAAATTAAGAGATTTTCACCATAGAATATTAGTTGTTCTAAATAAGGAAGATCGATATTTACTAGAAGAAAGAAGTCAAATTCTACAGAAAATACGATCTTCTTTAGCTGAAATAATTATTAGTAATGATATTATTTCTATAGCGGCTGCTCCCGCTCCTGTTAAAGTGAAAAAATATCTTCAAGATGGCACTGTAAAAGAAAGTATAGAAGCAAAAAAAGCAGATTTAAAATTATTAAATCAAAGATTAAATGAAATTGTTAGTAATGAAAAACAACAACTAATTTTAGCCAGCACTTGGCGACAAGCAAAGCAGTTTAAAAATCAAGTTCAAGATATTTTAAATCAAGTTAGAAATAATCGTTGCCAACCTATTATAGAACAATATCAATGGCTATCTGCTGCCGCAGCTTTTGCTAATCCTGTTTCTGCTTTAGATTTATTAGCTACTGCTGCTATTAATGCTCAAATGTTAATAGATTTAGGAGCAATTTACCAACAGAAAATAAGTTTTGAACAAGCACAAAATGCTGCCTCTACTATCGGCAAAATAATGGTCAAATTAGGTATAGTAGAGTTGTCAACTCAAGCCATTGCTTCAATTTTAAAAACTAATACTATTACTTATGTTGCTGGAGGAATAGCACAAGGAGTTAGCGCAGCTTATTTAACTAGAATAGCAGGTTTAAGCTTAATTGCTTACTATCAAGAACAAGAAGTTGCCATCACAGAAGAAAAATTTAATCTAGACAGATTAACAGATAAATTAAAACAAATATTTGCTGATAACCAAAAAGTAAATATTTTAAAAAAGTTTGTGAGTCAAACATTAAATAATAAACAATTAAAACTAACTAATTAAAATAGTTATTCAATCCTTATTTACAATATAGAAAAGCTAATAAAATATCTATAGCAATGGTAAATGATTAGTAAACTTTTCTCTCTTGTTCTCTTCTTTTCTCCGTGTCCTCCGTGTCTCCGTGGTTCATAAAAAAATCTTATATTCACCTACCAAATAAAACTACTATATGATATAATTATTACCTTAAATATAATTATCATTACCCTTATTTATTTACAAAATTTACAATGGCTAGTATAGAAGAACAAATAAAAGATATTAAAAAACGTTTAGACGAAGCCAAGGGAACACCGGCAGAAGCTATTTTTCAAAGTGTATTGACCCAATTAGAATATCAATTAGGTTTACAAAAGCAAGGAACTAAAAAAACAAGTAAAACTCAAACAAAAGATGTTTCTAAAGAAAGTTTTTCTCGAAAATCGACCATAAGTAAGGATAGAAAATTTAGTCCAAGAAAACCGGACAAATCTTCATCATTAGAAAAAGAAGAAATTGTTCCCTCTATTAATTATCACTATTATTCAGGAGCTAAAATTGAACTCTTAAAATTAAGTCCTGAAATAATAGATACCATGAAACAAGCTGAACTATTAACTATTGCTGATTTATTAAAAACAGGAAAAGAGAAATTACAAAAAATTGATAACTTAGATGAGAAAGCTGTTACCGAAGTGGCTACTGCTTTAAAAAAACAAGCTAAAATAGATTTAGATAATTATAAAATAGAAGTATTTAATAAAAAAGAACAAGAAAAGAAAAACGAAAATTTATCAGAAACTAAAAATATAAAAGAAGCTAAAACCAAAGAAAGCAAAACTGAAGAAATTAATCCTGAAGCAACTGTCAAAGATACAAAAGTGAAACAAACTAAAAAACAAAGTAAAAAGTAATAGTTAATAGTTAATAGTTATTAACTATTAACTGCTA
>CAYPSO010000130.1:0-10590 GCA_964413275.1 uncultured bacterium
TGCTTTTGTTGCATTTCCCTAAACTACCATATTTTGTCCCCCCCTGAACGCTTACGTAATAAGACTTATGGATGGGTTGGGGATGCTGATCTAAATGGATCGTTGATGATAGCTCTAGTGGGGCTGAGTGTAAGGCAGCCTGGAGGCAACCATTTATTGTCTTGTGCAATAGATGGAGGGCTACAGAAAGCCCATGACTTTAGCGTAGCGTAGTCATGGGAACCTTACCTACAAAAATGGCAGGGATTTTCATTCAAGCTAATATTACCAGTCAAATAATTAGTGCAGCAATGGATAATCGTCCTTTACTTCGTACTTATAATCAACTTTTAGAATCTCTTGAAAAATATAAAAAGAAAATAAATGAGTAAATATTTAATGGGTGCGGCTCTTATAGAAATATAGTAGAATTGGAAAGAGTAAAAATAATAAGCTTGTCAGAGTAATGTTTTAAATCAAAAAGCAAGTCGAGGGGCAAGCTGGAAAAACAGTGCATAGTTTAATAAAATAAACATTTCAAAAAAAATTGATGCAAGTTATTAAAGATTCAACCCGGATATTGGCTGGTTTTCACGCACTTTCCGATTCTTTAAGAATACAAATAATTGAATTACTCCGTTCTCAAGAACTATGCGTCTGCGAACTATGTGAAAAACTTGATGTAAATCAATCTAAATTATCATTTCATCTCAAAAACTTGAAAGACGCTAATCTAGTACGTTCTCGTCAAGAAGGCCGCTGGATATACTATCATCTTAATTTAGCTCAATTTGTAGTTTTAGAACAATATTTGGCTGATTATCGGCGTTTAGGAGATATATTGCCAGCTAGACCCTGTGATTAAGCTATTTAGGGTTTGCTGAATAAGTTGGCGGGTTAGGGTGAGTAGTCAGTAGCGGTGGAAACCCTATTTAATTTCTTTTTTTTTTAATACATCAATTTTTCTTGATATATCAATATTTTTTGATATATAATTAAATCACTTCATTAATCTCACTATTTCTGAAGTTTTACAAAAACAAACACAATTTTAATTGTTAAATCAGTATTCCTATGTCACAAGTTAATGCTAAAGCCGTAAAAGCAGGCAGTCAGCTTAGTTTTTTTGAGAAATATCTTACTCTATGGGTAGCTTTGTGTATTATTGCTGGTATTGCTCTGGGAAGAATCTTTCCGAAGGTAGCTCAATCTTTGGATGCCATGAGCATTTATAACGTTTCGATTCCCATTGCTATCTGTTTATTTTTCATGATGTATCCCATCATGGTAAAAATTGACTTTTCTCAGGCAGCACAAGCTGCACGAACACCCAAACCAGTTTTGTTAACCTTAGTAATTAATTGGTTAGTGAAGCCTTTTACTATGGTGGTATTTGCCCAATTTTTCTTAGGTTGGTTATTCCAGTCTTGGTTATCGGAAACTGAACTAATACGGGGTGTAGAAGTCACATTAGCTAATTCCTATATTGCAGGAGCGATTTTACTAGGGATTGCTCCCTGTACCGCTATGGTACTGATGTGGGGCTACCTTTCTTATAGTAATCAAGGACATACTTTAATAATGGTAGCTGTTAACTCTTTAGCCATGTTATTTCTTTACGCACCTTTAGGAAAATGGCTGCTCTCAGCCAATAATCTTTTTGTTCCTTGGCAGACTATTGTATTATCTGTTTTGATTTATGTGGGTTTACCATTAGCCGCCGGAGTTTTCAGTCGTTACTGGATTTTTAGATATAAAGGCAGACAATGGTTTGAGGAGAATTTTTTACACTATCTATCCCCAGTTGCGATCGCAGCCTTATTATTAACTTTAGTTTTATTATTTGCCTTCAAAGGAGAATTAATTGTTAATAATCCCCTACATATTCTTTTAATTGCTATTCCCCTATTTATTCAGACTAACTTTATTTTCCTGATTACCTATGTAGCAGCCCTGAAACTTGGTTTAGACTACGAAGATGCAGCACCCGCAGCCTTAATTGGTGCTAGTAATCATTTTGAAGTTGCCATCGCCACTGCGGTGATTTTATTTGGTTTAAACTCAGGAGCAGCTTTAGCTACTGTGGTTGGGGTTTTAATTGAAGTACCAGTAATGTTGATGTTGGTGGAATTTTGTAAGCGTACCGCTAATTGGTTTCCCAGACAACCAGAAAAAGCCACCTTACTCGATCCTCGTTGTGTAAGTCCTTATCAGTAATTGTAAAGATTGAAAAAATGACCAGTTTTGACCATCCACCGAGAATTTTATTTTTATATGGCTCATTAAGAGAGCGTTCTTACAGTCGTCTCGTAGCAGAAGAAGCAGCCCGAATTATTACGGATATGGGAGCAGAAGTAAAATTCTTTCATCCCCACGAATTACCACTACGGGGACAAGTAGAAGAAACCCATCCAAAAGTGCAGGAGTTGCGGGAGTTAAGTTTGTGGTCTGAAGGTCAAGTATGGTCTTCTCCTGAAATGCACGGTAATGTTACGGGTATTCTCAAAAACCAAATTGACTGGATACCTCTAAATATTGGTTCAGTGCGACCAACTCAAGGTAAAACCTTAGCTGTGATGCAGGTTAGTGGAGGTTCGCAGTCTTTTAATGCGGTTAATACCCTGCGAATTTTAGGGCGGTGGATGCGAATGTTTACCATTCCCAATCAATCTTCAGTAGCTAAAGCTTATCAAGAATTTAATGAAGATGGCACTATGAAAGATTCTCCCTATCGAGACAGAGTAGTTGATGTGATGGAGGAACTATACAAATTTACCTTACTGTTACGGGATAAGGTCGATTATTTGACCGACCGTTACAGCGAACGCAAAGCCCAAGAACAAGCTAATAGCAACAAATGAACTGAAGCAAACAATACTCGCTTGATTACACCTATATTACTTAGAGAAAAACCCATGAAAAAAGTTATGTTTGTCTGCAAAAGAAACTCCTGTCGTTCCCAAATGGCAGAAGGTTTTGCCAAAACATTAGGAGAGGGAAAAATTGATGTAACATCTTCGGGATTAGAATCGAGTCGGGTACATCCCACAGCCATTGAAGTTATGTCAGAAATTGGCATTGATATTACTAAGCAAACCTCCGATGCTTTGAGTGATTTTAATGCCGATGATTATGATGCTGTAATTTCCATGTGTGGTTGTGGCACGGGTTTACCTAGTGAATGGGTTACTCAGGAAATATTTGAAGATTGGGAATTAGACGATCCTGACGGACAACCAATAGAAACTTTTCATCGTGTCAGAGATGAAATCAAAGAACGAGTAGCTAAATTAATCAATCGACTTAGTTAGTGCTTCTGGAATAGAGCCAAATTTATGAATGATTTTAATTTGCTCGATCCTGTAGTCAATCAAGCTCAAACTTGGGGATTTATTTGTCAGTATCAAGAATCAAAATCTTGGCAAATTCTTCCCCAAAAATCTACCCAGAAGTGGAAATTAGAACAAGTTGAAAAGCGTTGGATTTTATCAATTGATGATATTCCTCAACTTCGTCTTGATGTTAAAGAGGCGATCGCTTTTTTAGCAAATCATCGGTAAAATTTAATTATAAATATGTCAAAAAAACTATCCTATCCTGATTATGTTTGGTGGCTAGTTCCAGAAAAACTAGCAGGAATGTCTCGGCCTCCTTTAGAAGATTTAGCGCAACTCTATCAAGCAGGTATGCGAGGTATTGTTTCAGTTATGGATGAACCATCAGGTATATCCGAGTATCAAGAAACCGGATTTCAAGCTCTTTGGCTACCAATAACCGGAGGAAAACCGCCAACTGTCGAACAAGTTAAACAGTTTGTGCAATTTGCCGAGCCATTAATAGAAAATAATCAACCGGTAGTGGTTCACTGTACCAGTGGCAACCGTAGAACAGGAACACTACTTGCTGCTTATTTGATTGCTAAAGGAGAGAATCCAGAAAAAACACTCTCAAATCTTCAAAAGATTCGTCCTACGGCAGAATTAAGAGATGATCAGAAATATTTTTTATTGAAGCTATCACAACTATTAAGCAACTTCTAACTCAAGACCGATCACCCTCTTAGACTTATGAGCGCAAACCCTACTTATACTACCGTGTATATAAGCTAACACGCATTTAACTTACATTTTTTGAGATTACTTAAAAATAAGGGACTTTAACATAAATATCATTAAACCGAGCTTCATAATGTGTGATAACTTAACGTAACGGTTAAAATAGAATTAATAATCAGATTTTTACTGCTAAACAAAAAAAGGATTAATTCATCTTAATCAAACTTAATATTTGGCTAAAAGAAAAGGTTAAAATTACCAGATTTAGTGAATCGAACACCATCAAGATATAATGGCAAAAATTATTAGAGGTCAATTTTATGGAAATTAAAGTAGTTAATTTGGAAACTCCTGAAGGTGCTAATTTAATTGTAGGTCACAGTCATTTTATTAAAACTGTGAGCGATTTACATGAAATTATGGTTAGTATTTCTGCTCAAGTAAAATTTGGTTTAGCCTTTTGTGAGGCATCTGGTTCATGTTTAATTCGGGTTTCTGGGAATGATGAAAATTTAGAGAAAATAGCAACTAAAAATGCTGAAATTTTAGCAGCAGGTCATACTTTTGTTATTGTTTTAAAAGAGGCTTTTCCGATTAATTTTGTTAATGCCATTAAACAATGTCAAGAAGTTTGTAATATTCATTGTGCCACTGCTAATCCCGTACAAATAATTATGACAGAAACAGAACAAGGTAGAGGTATTATGGGAGTAATAGATGGTTTTTCTCCTAAAGGAGTTGAAACCCCTGAAGATGCGCAAAGTCGTCAGGAATTTCTGCGTAAAATTGGTTATAAACTGTAAATTATTTCTTAGCAATTATCCAAACTGCATGAACTATTCCTAAAATATAAAAACCAAAAATTGTTAACAGTAGATTAATCCAAAAATCCTTACCAAAACCTACTTGTAAAAATACTCCCAAAGGAGGAAGGATGATTGCAACTATAATGCGCACTAAATCTGACATTGATTTTACCTCTTAATTTTCTCTTTACTGTTTATTTTAATAAATATGATACCTCTTCAACTTACCCTCAGTAACTTTCTTAGTTATCGTCAAGCTAGTCTTGATTTTAATGGCTTACACACTGCTTGTATTTGTGGTGCAAATGGTGCGGGCAAATCATCTTTATTAGAAGCTATTACTTGGGTAATTTGGGGAAAAACTAGGGCAGCAACAGAAGATGATGTTATTCATATTGGTGAAAAAGATGTCAGAGTTGATTTTGAATTGATGAATAATTATCAACATTATCGAGTAATTCGTAGTCGCACCAGAGGTAGAAGTAGCAGTTTAGATTTTCAAGTAAAAAGTGAGGCGGGAAATTTTATTTCTTTATCGGGAAAAGGATTAAGAAATACTCAAGAACAAATTGTTAGTGAGCTAAAGTTAGACTATGAAACTTTTATTAATTCTGCTTATTTACGCCAAGGTAGAGCAGATGAATTTATGTTAAAAGCTCCTAGTGAAAGGAAAAAAGTTTTATCAGAATTATTAAATTTAGAGCAGTATCAAAAACTATCAGAAAAAGCTAAAGATTTTTCTAAAAAAATTAAGGGAAAAATTGAAGAATTAGAATATAATTTAGAATCCCAAACTCAAAAATTAGGACAAGAAGAACAATTATTACAAGAACAAAAAGAAATAGAAAATAAAATTAAAGAAGTTAATCAACAAGAAGAAATAGATAGGGAAGTTGAAAATAAATTAAAAGAAAAACAACTTTTTAGGGATAATATTCAAAATCAAATAAACTGGCAAAAAGAACAATTTAATCGCAATCAACAAGAGGGCGATCGCCTTAAGCAAGAATACTTAGATTTACAAAATAATTTAGCTAGTTTAAACCAATTATTACAACAGGAAGCAGAAATAAATTTTAATTATCAAAAATTATTAGAACTAAGATTAGAACAGGATAAATTAGGTCAAAATTTTCAAATTTATCAACAATTAAAAGAGCAAAAACAGAATTTAGAACAAAAATTAAATAAAGAAATTAATCAATTAAATTTTCAACTTGAAAGTGCGAAAAATAAATTAATTAATTTACAGCAACAAGAAGAAGAAAATAAAACAATCTTAAAAGAACAAGGGCAAGTAGCAGTTGGCTTAAATAAACTCAAACAAAAGCGTGAATATTTACAAAAACTAGACGAATTACAACATCAAGTTACTCCCTTAATTCAACAACGTCAAATTTTAGAAACGGAAATAGATAAAGTTAAAAACAGATTAAATTTAAAAATAGAACAATTAAAAGTAAATGAAAAAGACATTGCTGAACAAATAGATAAACAACCAGCTAAAAGACAAAAATTAGCAGATATAGATGATAAGTTAAATAGTTTAGATAATAAAAAAGAATATGTAAAAAGAATTGAAACGAAAAGTAAAGAACAAGAAAAATCAATAAATTTATTACAAGATAATCAAAATAAATGTCAACAGTTAATACTAGAATTACAACAAAAATTACAATTATTACAAAAACCTGATGCAGCTTGTCCTCTATGTGAAAGAGAATTAGATGAATCTCATCGTGAGACAGTTATTAATAAAACGACTCAGCAATATACAGAAAATCAAGAACAAATCTGGATAATTAAAGAACAAATTAGTAAATGCGAAAAAGAATTACAAAATTTAACCAATGAAAGGGAAAATTTATCGAGAGAATTACAAGAATATCCTCAATTATTACAGGAATTTAGCCAAATAGAATTTCAATTAGATGCGACAGCAGGTTTAAATAATACCTTACAAAGCATTCAACAGGAAATTACCCATTTAGAAAGTTCCCTAAATATTGGAAATTATGGGGCAGAATTACAAATAGAATTACAACAGATTAATGAACAATTAAAAACGCTAAATTATAGTCAAGAAACTCATGTATTAGTTAGAAAAGAAATAGATAATTTACGTTGGGCAGAAATAAAACAAGCAAAAATAGAAGATACCCAACGTCGTCAAGGGGAAGTTGAGCGTGTAAAACCAGAAATTATAGCTAATATTACGAATCTTGAAAAACAATTAGAAGACATAGAAATAAAATCAGAAATTCAGCAAGAAATTGAGAAAATAAACCGCTCTATTCAGGAATTAAATTATAGTGCGTCTTATCATAATCAAGTAATTTCTGATGTCCGTCAAGCTCAATCTTATCAAATAACTTATCAACAATTAGAACAAGCAAAACAACAGTATCCTCTCTTAGAAAATCGTAAACAGGAGTTAGAACAAAAATTAGCTGCAAGGGAAAAAGAACAAGTAGATATTCAATCTCAATTACAAATATTATCATCTGAAATTGAGCTAAGTAAAGATAATAGTGAAGATTTGAAAATGTTGGCTGGAAGAATGCACCAAAGAAGGCAAGAATTAGATCAACTTTTGTCTAAAAAAGGTAGTATAAAACAGTCTTTAAAACAAATAGAAGAGACTCGTGATAAAAATGAAAAGGAGTATGAAAGACTCCAAGAAATGAAAAAGCAATATCGTATTTATCAAGAGTTGGGACAAGCTTTTAGTAAAAATGGTATTCAAGCCCTGATGATCGAAAATATTTTGCCTCAATTAGAAGCTGAAACTAATAATATTTTAAGTAGGTTAACAAATAACCAGTTTCACGTCCAATTTTTAACTCAAAAAAATAGTAAAGGTACTTCTAAGAAAAAAACTAAATTAATTGATACTTTAGATATTGTAATTGCTGATACCCAAGGTACTCGTACCTATGAAACTTATTCAGGAGGAGAAGCTTTTAGGATTAATTTTTCCATTCGTTTAGCTTTAGCTAAATTATTAGCTCAAAGGGCAGGAACATCTTTACAAATGTTGATAATTGATGAAGGTTTTGGTACTCAAGATGGGGAAGGATGCGATCGCTTAATTGCTTCAATTAATGCTATTTCTTCTGATTTTTCTTGTATTTTAGCTGTTACTCATATTCCTCAATTTAAGGAAGCTTTTCAAACTAGAATTGAAATATATAAAAATAATCAAGGTTCTCAAATAAAGTTATCTAATTAAATTTTGTTATTTGTTATTATTAATTTCCTTGGCTAAAAAATAATCTAGCAGAATTTTACCTGCTTCTTCTAAGTTTTTTCCCAATGAAATAATACCTTCTTTATGACCTGCCATAACTAAAATTTGATGCTGCTTTAGTTCATTTTCCTGACATAATCTAATAATTTCTTCAGCCATTTCTGGTGTACCATAGGGACAATTTTTATTAGTAGTTGGAATTTTGTTAATCAAATTTGACCAGAGATGATAATTATGAACATGAATTACAGCATTAATTTGAGGATTAGCTACATAAATTGCAGCATGGGTTAAAGCTTCCGAAGAGGCTTCAATTGGCCCGACACAAGTAACATAATTTTTATCCCAATTAAAATCAGTTACTGTTGTAAAATGTTCCGTTGTTAAAATAGGTAATGCACCGGTACGAGTTCCAGTAATAATAAACTCAGAACTATTTTTATTTCTGATACTAATATTTCCAAAACCTATACCATTTTCGTACTGACCTATTAAATCTAAATTATATAATTGTTCGCGCCATTGATTAATTTCTATAAGTTTCAAAGGATTAATCGGTTTATCTTTAATCCAATTACAAGAATATTTAACGTAACCTTCATCAATCATAAATTTTTATTTGTAATTGTACTTTTGACCAATTATTATCAGATTGATAAAATTTCTCGATTTCTTGTAGTTTAATCTATTATAAAAGTTCAAATCCAACGCCTTACTTTAGCTTGATATTGTTGATATTGTTCGCCAAATGTATCTTCAAGCATTTTTTCTTCTTGTTTAATAAACTTTTCCTGAATAATCCAGAAAAAGATAGGGATTACAATTATAGAAGTTATGTTTCCTAAGATTAACCATAAACCCAACAAAAAAATTATCATCCCTAAATAAATTGGATTTCTACTATAGCTAAAAAAACCTTCTTGAACTAAATAACTTGACTCTTCAAAAGGCTTAATTGTTGTCTCTTTTTTGCGAAAAATAAAGGCACAATATAAGATTATAAAAAATCCAATAATAATTCCAACTATTCCGCCATAACTAACAGGAGGGTTAACAATTTGTTTCCCCGGAAAAAACCAATGTAATCCCATCATCGAAATTATTGCAACTAGAAACCAAAAAGGTGGTAGAGTTTTTTGATTATTCATAATAATAGACCTATTTATTTAATTCTTGTATTAAAAGTATCAATTTAAGCTGTCACGCATTTACAGCAGTTTTCAGGTAAATAGAATACTTTGGCAGAGCAAGCCCTAGTTAATTGTCTGACTCTAAAAGCTTGCCAAGAACTTCAATAGACTGCCGCCAGCCGATTTCCATACCACTTGCAACCATTCCGTCACGGTCTTCCTGGTTCATTGCTGTGCTGTGCGTGCGAATCTCAGTCGTATGTTCGTCAATGGCTACAAACTCAGCTTTTTCCAGCATGACGTGCCCACGTTCTGGCATTCCCAAGAATTCAAACGTCTGCACAATCCGTTTATCATTAGCGACTTCATGAAAACAGCCAGTAAATTCATACGCACTACCGTCTTGTGATTGCTCAGCAATGTGCCAACTCCCGCCGTCTTTACAATCGAAGTGATATACTTTCATCGGATTACCGCGACACCACCAACTCGCAAAGAGTTCTTCTTTGGTATAAGCTTCAAACACCTTTTCTAGCGGAGCTTTGATTGTGACAGTGCCCAGGATATTTTGTGAATTTTCTGGGACTATTACTTTCAGATGTGCCATATCGTTATTCTCCTACTTGGTTACTGTTCTTCTAATAGTTTTTCCAAAGCATCAAAGCGCTCACTCCAGACTTTTTCATACTCGCTGAGATACGCTGCGGCTACTTTGATAGTTTTCGGTTGAATCTGAATTACTTTCTCCTTGCCGCTTCGACGCTTGGTAATAAGTCCTGCTTTCTCCAACACACTGATGTGCTTTGCTATCGCTGCCAAAGACATCGCATAGGGTTTGGCTAATTCACTGATAGTATGTTCTGCTCTCGATACCCGTTTAAGGATGTCTCGTCGTGTCACATCGGCGAGAGCACCAAAAATTCTATCAAGGGCAACATTTGATTCAACCATATGGTTGAATGATAGCTCTTGAAATAGATATTGTCAAGCGTGGTGATCCTTTGGCGTTGGGGATGGTTGAGTCTTAGGATTGTAAGCAGCCTTTCTGAATCTGGGGGGTTGGCTGTGCTGCATAACGTTGTTAGTTTTCATTAAGCAATTTATATGTTCAGGCAAATTCAGTAAAGGTAATCTGTTTTTGACAAAAGATTCCCATGTCATTAAGCCTAGTCCACTAAACACTTATTCCACCACTTGACCTTCAAAATACAGAAGCAAAACGACTATTATCAAAAAACTTTATTTTGATAGAAGATGGATAACCTTCCCTGTTTTTGTAGTATCCAAAAATAAAACAATTGTTCATGATTGTTCTATTAACCCAAGTTGCTAGTTACAAAAATGAGCGTTCTAAAGTAAAAGAAAAGATA
>CAYPSO010000131.1:0-10589 GCA_964413275.1 uncultured bacterium
CCCAACAGCAAGGAAGAAAGTTCTACCTAATTGCTGAAAGTGACTTAAATGATGTAAGAGTAATCAAGCCCTTAGAATTAGGAGGTTATGGCCTTGATGCCCAGTGGAATGACGATTTTCATCATTGTTTACATACTTTGCTAACCGGAGAAAAACAAGGCTATTATCAAGATTTTGGTCACTGTCAATATCTAGAAAAAGCTTTACAAGAAAGTTTTGTCTATTCTGGGAATTATTCTCCTTTTCGTCAACGCTCTCATGGAAGTTATGCAGGCAATCGCCCTAGTTCTCAGTTTGTTGTTTGCTCACAAAACCACGACCAAATCGGCAACCGGATGTTAGGAGAACGTTTATCTCAATTGGCATCCTTTGAAGCACTTAAATTGGCTGCTGGTGCGGTTTTACTCTCTCCCTATATCCCATTACTGTTTATGGGGGAAGAATACGGGGAAGAAGCTCCTTTTCTTTACTTTATAAGTCATGGAGATCCAGATTTAATCGAAGCTGTCAGGCAAGGTAGAAAAGCAGAATTCAAAGATTTTCAAGGGCAAGAAGAACCTCCAGATGCAGATAGTCTAGATACTTTCCGACGATGCAAACTCAATTGGCAGCAACGCACAGAAGGTAAAAACAAAGTTTTACTTAAATTTTATCAACAGTTAATAAAGCTTCGCAATCAAATTCTGGCATTACAGACACTAGATCGCAAAAATATAGAGGTATTTAGTATAGAAACAGATAATTTAGTTTTATTACGTCGATGGAGTCAGAATAGTCAGATTTTTTGTTTAATGAATTTTAGCGATCGCCTAGTAACTTATTCAGTCAATTTACCAAAGGGAAATTGGCATAAGCAATTGGATTCTTCAGATTTGCAATGGTTAGGCTCTGGTTCATTAATGCCGGATGTTATTAAAGATGGCCAAGAATTAAATATTAATTCAAAAAGCTTGGCACTTTATATCACAACTAAGGTGTAATAATATTTATTTAATTAGGGAATAAAGGTTTGATAATTTAATTATTGATTTATTATAGTTACCAACAATTTACAAAAATTATGATTAATATATTCAAGCTTTTTTCTTCACAAATTCCTCAAATTTTTTTCATATAATTAAAAATAAAGAGTATAACCTTTTTAGGAAAATATGAAAAATTGATAAATAATTGGAGGTAAAAAAATCATGCCTAATATAGTATTACCTCAAACTTTTAAACCTCCTTATGGTTTGAAACGAGCTATGGGAATTGTGAATGAATCCCCTGAAGAAGATGCGGGTTGGTGTGTGCCTGGGGGAAATATAGAGCTTGATGATGGCACTATTAACCATTCTATAACTTCTGAAATAAGACATAGAGGATCGGATTACTTTAAGGCATATCCAAGACTCGATCTTGAGCTGAGATCTGTCTTCGATTTTTATGTACAAGCTCCTGATACTGAGGAGACAAAAAAAATTGCCATATCTATTATTGGTTGTAGATGTTATCAATCTTCTGACAAAAGTTATGATGTCAAAATTACCGATAATTTCGGATATTCTGGGGCTGAATTTGATACGGGTAGTGATTTTATTGTCACCCTTAATCCTGCTAATACTTCAGAAGATTTATCCCAAGAAGAACCAGTCTATAGAAATAATTTGTGGCATTATGGCAAAAAATATAGCCGTCGAAAAATAAACAAACATCTTGAAGGAGATGGAGATTTATCATCTCATCATCTAATGCCAATACCCCATGGCGAGGGATGAGATCTAGGTTTAACTTTTAAAACTGATCTAATTCTTCCGGCTGGCTCTTTTTATACTATGGGGATTGGACTTGCCCTATTTTATAAATGTGAAGCCAATGATGTTTCTATTGATAGCACAATAATCGATCGTTGGCGATTTAGAGAGATTAAAATTTGGCAGTATTAAGCAACAAAAAAAAGACTATCATCAACATTAAAGCCATAAATGTTTAATCTGTGTTGAAGCAGTTTTTTTTTCTCAATCAAGATTAGCAAAAAAACTAATATATGCATATTCCTACTGCAACCTATCGAATTCAATTTAATCCTAGTTTCAACTTTGAAGCAGCCAGAAAAATAGTTTTTTATTTGGCAGAATTGGGTATTTCCGATCTTTACGCTTCTCCAATATTTAAACCCAGAAAAGGAAGTACCCACGGCTATGACGTTGTCGATCCTAATCAATTAAATCCTGCTTTGGGAACTGAAAAAGAATTTGACCTGTTAATCGATGAGCTACAGCAACAAAAGATGGGATGGCTACAGGATATTGTTCCCAATCACATGGCTTATGATAGTGAAAATCAATTCTTGATGGATGTTTTGGAACACGGGCCAGATTCGGAATATTTTAGCTACTTTGATATTAATTGGGAACATCCCTATGAAGATATTAAAGGTAAGATTCTAACCCCGTTGCTAGGGGATTTTTATGGCCAATGTCTGGAAAATGGAGAAATTAAACTTAACTACGATCAACTGGGTTTAAGCGTTAATTATTACGATTTAAAAATTCCCCTAAGAATCGAATCTTATACTAAATTTATTACCTATGACTTGGGAAGACTATTAAAATCTCTAGGACGAGAACACCCCGATCTCATTAAACTTTTTGGTATTCTTTATATCCTAAAAAATATTCCTTCAGAAACTGCGAAAAAACAGAGAAAAGACCAAACTAATTTTGTTAAAGGAATTTTATGGGAGCTATATCGAGACAGAACAGAAATCAAAGAATTTATCGATCGCAATTTACAAATTTTCAACGGAGAAAAAGGTAATCCAGAAAGCTTTAATCTTTTAGACGATCTACTTGCCGAACAGTTTTTTCGTTTATCTTTTTGGAAAGTTGGTGCAGAAGAGTTAAACTATCGGCGATTTTTTACCATTAATGAATTAATTTGTCTGCGTATAGAAGATCCTCAAGTCTTTACCAAGAATCATGATTTAATCTTTCGCTTAGTTGCATCGGGAAAATTTACTGGTTTACGAATCGATCACATTGATGGTCTGTATAATCCCGATCAATATCTGCAAAGATTGCGAGAGGAAGTGGGAGACATATATATTGTCGTCGAGAAGATTATCGAATTAAAACATCAATATTACTCTCGTGCTGAAGAATTGCCCAATGATTGGTCAATTCAAGGAACATCAGGCTATGACTTTTTAAATTGTTTAAATAGTTTATTCTGTTTTTCTCAGCAGGAAAACTATCGAAAATTCAGCGATATTTATACTAATTTCACCGGAATCAAGACGAATTATGAAGAAATAGTCGATCGTACCAAAAGAATAATTGCTGAAACCAACTTAGCCGGAGATATCGAAAATCTTGCCAATTTTTTAAAAAGAATTGCTGTTAAATATCGTTATGGACGTGACTTTACCCTTAATGGACTCAGACGGGGAATTTTGGAGGTATTATTACTATTTCCTATTTATCGAACCTACACTACTTCAGAAGGTGTGAGAGAAATCGATCACAATTATATTCAAGAAATAATAGAAAAAGCAAAACTAAAAATACCTCAGCTAGTCAATGAGCTAAATTTTATTGCCAAAATCCTACTTTTGGATTACGAGGAATATCTAACCAGCGAAGAACAAGCTCAATGGCTTCACTTTGTCATGAATTTGCAACAGTTTTCTGGCCCTTTAACGGCAAAAGGAGTGGAAGATACAGCTTTATATGTTTATAATCGTCTGTTATCCCTTAATGAAGTAGGCGGTACCGCCGATTTATTTGGCATTTCCGTTTCTGTTTTTCATAATTTTAATCAGAAATGTCAAGATCGTTGGCCACACTCAATGAATGCGACTTCTAGCCATGACACTAAACGCAGCGAAGATGTCAGGGCAAGAATTAATGTTATCTCCGAAATTCCTGAAAAATGGGAAGCAGAAGTAAATAGTTGGAGCGAATTAAATCAAATTCACAAAAGTAATACTAATGGTCAAATTATTCCCGATGCCAATGATGAGTATTTTTTATATCAAACTTTAGTTGGTGCTTTTCCCTTTGGTGAAGATCAATACCCTGAGTTTGTAAAACGAATTAAAAATTATGTCGTTAAAGCTGTCAGAGAAGCAAAAGTACATACAGCTTGGCTTAGACCAGATACCGACTATGAAGAGGGGTTTGTCAACTTTGTTGAGCAGATTCTTCAACCTTCAGCCGATAATCAATTCCTTGAAAAATTGCGTTCGTTTCAAAAAGAGATTGCTCACTACGGAATCTTAAATTCCCTAGGACAAACCCTATTAAAAATAACGACTCCCGGCGTACCCGACATTTATCAGGGTACGGAACTATGGGACTTGAGCTTAGTCGATCCCGATAACCGCCGCCCCGTTGATTTTGAACTGCGATCAAGATGGTTACAGGAGATTAAACAGCGTTGCCAATTTGATATTCTCAATTTAATTTCTGAATTGATTGCTAATTGCGAAGATGGCAGAATTAAGCTATTTCTAATTGCTAAGGCATTAGCAGCAAAAAAACAATATTTAGAACTTTTTCAACAAGGAGCTTATATTCCTGTAGAAGTTTTCGGACAATACCAAGATCATATTGTCGCTTTTGCCAGACATCAAGGGGTTTCTACTGCGATCGCCATTGTTCCTCGCTTTCTTACTAGCTTAGTTCAACCAGACTCCTTTCCTTTAGGGGAAGAAATTTGGGCTGATACCCGTATCGAAATCCCTCAAGGATTGCAAGCTAATTGGCAAGATGTTTTTACGGAGCGAGAAATTACTGACAGCGATACCATTGCTATTGGTCAGGCTTTACAATATTTTCCTGTTGCTCTACTGGTGAGTAGTCAAGGCGATCGCCCAAAAGATTCTTAAAGTGACAATTTGCTAACAATTAAGACACACAACAGATGACAGAAACAGCAAAATAGCTAAAAATAATAAGGTAAGATTTTGGAGCAATTGTGACTGCTAAAATATCGCTTCCGACAGATTTATTTCCCTCAAAACAAGAAATTGAGGCAGTTAGAGACTATATCAAACGAACTTGGAAAACTCTGACTCGTAATCATGCTCATCTTCTTGATGCTGCTGAAGATCCGAAACTCAACCATATTTCAGGTAAGTCTTGGCCAATTTATATATCTCCCCAAGAAGATTTTGCTGCGATCAAAACAACTTTGCGCAAGGCTCTGAGTTCTGAAGAATTTGAAAAAATAGAACTGCGGGTTTTACCTGCTGAAGTAGATATGATCTCAGAACATGGCTTACTCTATTTACCCCATGATTATGTAGTGCCAGGGGGACGTTTCAATGAAATGTATGGCTGGGATAGTTATTTCATCCAATTGGGGTTATTAAGAGATGGAGAACTAGCTTTAGCTCAAAGCATGGTCGAGCAGTTAATTTACGAAATTGAACATTATGGAACGGTGTTAAATGCTAATCGTACCTATATGCTCAATCGTTCTCAGCCTCCCTTGCTAACTCAAATGATTTTAAAATTGTTCGAGCATACTCAGGATCGTGAGTGGTTGCGTTCTGTGCTGCCAGAGGTAGAAAGTTATTATTTTTATTGGACAGTGCCACCACACTTAAACCAAGCTACGGGATTATCCCATTACAATGCTTTAGGAAAAGGGCCAGCACCAGAAGTTATAAGCTCAGAAGTAGATGAAGCAGGTAGAACCCATTATGATCGCGTAAGGGAATATTATCGTCATTTTCATGTGGAAGTCGAAGATTATGATGTTAACCTCTATTACGACCGAGAACAAGATTGTTTGACCGATTTATTCTATCAAGGCGATCGCTCCATGCGTGAGTCTGGCTTCGATCCAACAAATCGCTTTGGTCCATTTAGTGTCGATATTATTCATTATGCCCCTGTATGTCTTAATGTCTTCCTTTACCAGATGGAACGAGATATTCTTCAGATCAATCAATTGATTGGACATCAAGATAGCATTGCTTTTTGGCAACACCATGCTCAAAGAAGACATCAGGCGATCGATCAATTTCTCTGGGATGAAACCGCAGGACTTTACTTTGATTATAATTTCCGCACCGGTGAGCGTCGCCCCTATGAATTTGCAACTACCTTTTTACCCCTTTGGGCAGGAATAGCCTCAGAAGCTCAAGCCAAGCGAATAGTAGAAAATCTGCCTAATTTTGAAGCTCCGGGAGGATTGTTCACCAGTACCCATGTATCGGGAAACCAGTGGGATGCACCGTTTGGTTGGGCTCCTTTACAGCTATTTGCTGTTGAAGGGCTACGTCGCTATGGCTATCAGCAAGAAGCTAATCGCCTTGCGTGTAAATTTATTAAGCTAGTGGTTCAAGAGTTCGGTAAAACTGGCATCATAGTAGAAAAGTATGATTTAGAAAAATGCTCTGCCGATGTCTCCGATGAAATTTTCTTTGGCTACAGTTCTAATGAAATTGGTTTTGGCTGGACTAACGGTGTCGTGTTAGAGCTTTTAGCGATTCTAGAACAGTAATAGACGAATTGCATTCGTCAGGCGTAAGGGCAACAGGCGTAAGGGCAATAGTAGAAGAATTTGATAATTTAGATATTGCTATTTATTACTTTTCTACAAGTGCAAGAGGTCTAATAAAGCTTTACTGGGGAGAATAATCTAATGTCCAATAAAACTGAAACAATTCTCAACCAATCCTCGGCCGAAGGAGTAAATCCTTTTGTCCTAAAAGACTGCGCCTTAATTGCGATCGCCACAGGGCAACAAGCAAGGACTCTCAAAGAATTGCGAGACAATCTAGTAATTATTAATCCCAACAGTATTTATCATCATTTTTGGGGTGGTTTACTAGAGCCGAAGTTTGAAGAGCGGGAATACAATAATGATTTTGCGTCTTGGGCTAGACGAGGATTACATGATGATAAACTAGCAGAACGTTTAGCAATGGTCGATCCTGGTTTTTATGCTAACTTAGAAGATTTACGACAAGAATTGCTCGATATTATTGAAGAAAGATTGGACGAGAGCGAATATTTACCTTGGATGCTGGCAACTGAAACCTTTGAATTTATTCGAGCGCAAATTGTGGTATTTGATACTGATATGCGAGTTGAACGCCCGGAACAATTAGGGGAATTAATGCCTCGTTTATCAACTAGCAGCATTTTCTATCACTTTATTGACGCAAGAAGACGTTTAGCAGACAGAAGTGACGATTTTCGGTTTTGGTTAACCAGTTTTAATGGTATATATCAGGAATTATCAACCCAATTAGCTAGTATCGATCCCTATTTTGAAACCTTAACAGAACTACGTCAGCAATTAACTACTATCTTTCAACGACTTAAGCGAGAGTCCCCACGCCATACCTGAGCGTGGGGAAGTAGAGCGTGGTAATTGAGGGGTTCGATGCCCCGAAAATTACCAAATTGCTATCTATCTTCACAAGTGTTAGATTATATCTAGTCTTGTGAAGATGGAAGATGAAGCAAATTATTACAGCTAAATTAAAGTTAATTACGACTCCAGAGCAAAAAGAATCTGTGAGACAGGTGACGTTAGCTTATCAACATGCTTTAAATTACACTTCGCAGATAGCTTTTGATAATAACAAACTAAGTCAAGCAGCCAAGCTACAGAAACTTGTTTATCGGGATATTAGAAGTAATTTTAAATTGCCTTCTCAAATGTCATGTAATGTACCAAGACAAGTAGCGGCTAGTTACAAAACCCAATGGACTAAGTTTAGGCAAAATCAGCAAGCTATAGAAGAAGGTCGCACCAAGAAAAGATACAAAGGTCTAGATAAACCTCAAAAGTTTATATCTAGAACTTGTACACTTAATTACCAGCGTGATTACTCTTTTAAGACGGAACAAAAAGTTAGTATTGTCACCTTGTCTGGACGGATAATTGTCAGTTATTCTGGCTATAACAAGCATATTCAGTTGATTAAAAATAGCTCTAAAATAGGTGCAGCCAAGATATATTACAATCGTTCTAGCAAAACATACTACCTATTGGTTAGCTTAGAAATAGACTTACCCGACATAAAACCAGAAAACATTACCAAGGTTAAAGGTGTAGATGTCGGGCAACGGTATCTTGCAGTAACTGCAGGAATTGACGGCAGTAGTCAGTTCTTTTCTGGTAAAGAAATTAAACACAAGGCTAATCGTTACCATAAAGCGAGAAAGTCATTACAGTATAAAGGCACTCGGTCAGCTAAACGCAGATTAATTAAGTTATCTGGCAGAGAGAGACGGTTTATTGCTGATATTAACCACCAAATTAGTAAGAAAATAGCACAACCATTAAACTTAATTGGGCTGGAAAACTTAACTTATATTAGAGAAAGAACTAAATCAAAGTCAGGGAAAAAAGCCAGTAACAAACAACGAAAAGCTAATAGAAATAAAGCCAAATGGTCTTTTGCTCAACTGCATTTTTTTATTGACTACAAAGCGGTTCTAAATCACTCTTTAGCCGTAAAAGTAGCAGCCCATTATACTAGCCAGTGCTGCCCTAAATGCGGTCATGTCTCTAAAGAGAATAGACCTAATAAAGGACTGACATTTGACTGCAAGTGTTGTAGCTATAAACTTCATGCTGATTTGGTAGGAGGACGCAATATTGCATTAAGAGCGTTACTCATTCGGCAAGACTGGATGAGTACGGGGGTTTTGTCAGCATCCCCTAATGTGTCAGACGTTGAAGCCAAAGCTAAGGACTTGCAAAGGTTCTTGGAGTTGCGGTGGAGTCTAGATACAAGCCTCGATTTCAGCGATAGCGAATCGAGGTAGTTGACAACTGTTGCCCAGGAGTAAATTAAATGAATATACTCGAAACCTATGCCCAAGTAGCTGGAGAAGAAGTTGTTAACCAATTGCGACAACTGGCTAAACCCTTGTTCGGGATGAATGTAGTTCACGTTAATTCTACGGCGGTAGGTGGTGGTGTCGCCGAGATTCTCACTAAGTTAGTTCCTTTAATGCGGGAGTTAGATATTAATGTTTCTTGGGAGGTGATTACCGGAGACGAGCAGTTTTTTCAATGCACCAAAAGTATGCATAACGCTTTACAAGGCAACCAAGTCCCAATTAGCGATGTTTTATTAAAACACTACGAGGAGGTAAACGCTGAGAACTCCCATAAGCTTCGCTCTACTCTCGAATCCGCCGACTTTGTGTTTATTCACGATCCCCAACCTGCCCCCTTACTCAATCATTGTCCTAACCGCAAGGGTAAGTGGGTATGGCGTTGTCATATTGATGCTAGTCATCCCTATCGGCCAGTTTGGAAGTTTCTCCAGCCATTTATTAATAACTATGATGCGAGTATTTTTTCTCTTGCTGCTTTTGCCAGAGCTTTGCCCCATCCAGAATATCTTATTCCCCCTAGTATCGATCCTCTAAGCGATAAGAATATTGATTTAGAATTAGATGAAATTGATGCTATTTGCGATCGCTTTTCTCTAGATCGACAACGGCCATTGATCGTACAAGTATCTCGTTATGACCGTTTCAAAGATCCCGTTGGAGTGATTCAAGCCTATCATCTAGCAACCAAATTTATTCCTTCTCTCCAGTTAGTTTTGGCTGGCGGCAGTGCTACAGACGATCCTGAAGGCAAAATCGTCATTGAAGAAGTTGAGGCGGCGGCGGCTGGCGATACAGATATTCATGTATTATTGCTACCTCCAGATGCCCACCGCACCATTAATGCACTGCAACGAGCAGCAGATATTGTCTTACAAAAATCTACTAAAGAAGGTTTTGGTTTGACAGTAACTGAAGGAATGTGGAAAGGTAAGCCAGTGATTGGGGGAGATACAGGAGGAATTAGACTTCAGGTAATTAATTACCATACTGGTTTTTTGGTAAATACTCCAGAAGGTGCAGCCCTACGCATTCGCTATCTACTACAGCAGCCCGACAAAATCGAGGAGATGGGCAAAAAAGCCAAGGAATTTGTGCGTGAAAATTTTTTGATGACCAGACATTTACGCGAATATCTAACTTTAATGGTAGCTCTACTTCATGGTGCAGTGGATAGGATTGAACTGGGTTGATTTGTATTTTTACCTGTCAAACATAATCCATTAGTATTTTTGATACGGCTAATTTTTAAATGTCGAAAGGCTAACTACTGACTACTGTAGGGGCGAACGGCAAGAAAGCCCCTACGACTAATAATTTGCGTAACATCAGTTAAGAAATAAACCATAACATTTTTTTCCTTTTAGTTTATATTAATGTTTATTCAGAAAAGAAACTAAGTTTTTTAAAAAGTTATTACTGATGGGTTTTGTAGGTTGTGAATCATCTAAATCTTCAGTTTCTGATTTTTTAGATAAAGAAGATTTCACTGAAACTAAATTATTTTTTTGCAAATCCTTAAATGACTGTGTGCGATCGCTAATAGAGTTTAATGAGACAAAACTTGGTTTAACATTACCAATAGAAGAACTAACTACGGGTTTTTTATCAGATGTTTTATTTTCACTTAATTCTGTTTTATTAGTTACTTTTTCTTGAGTATTATTAGTCGGTTTTGTTTCAATAATAGGAGACTTAATTACTTCCAAAGTATTAGGCTTATAATTATTTTCAATA
>CAYPSO010000132.1:0-10514 GCA_964413275.1 uncultured bacterium
AAATACAACAATTACAAGAATTATCTATTCGCAATTAAACTATTACTCCTATGAATTCTAATAAAATTGAGCAAGATATTTCTAATCAGCTAGTTAATAAAAATAATGAGGATACTAATACCATATCTTCAGATAATGAAATTAACCAAATAGTTGAAAATTCTGAGTCTAATTGGCAAACATTAGCTCGTGAACTATTAGAAATTAAAATAGATCAAAAAATTATAGATTTAGAAGAAAGACAGACTTATCTTGAAAAAAATTCCCAAAAGAAAGAACAAACAATGACTATATTAGTAGAAGCATTACAAAAATTAATTGATGCAGAAAATGAAAATAAAGCTATAAATATAACTCCTAAGTCTCAAGAAACTGAAACCAATAATAATTAGAGTTTGCTGAAAAAGAAGAAATATTTTAGTGGCAACCATAGGATGTTGCTCGAAAACATTGGTCAACTATTAGATCTAATTTGTTAATAGTTGTTATTTTTATTAACTCCAATCCTCTGAGTTTTCATTAGAGTCAGATTTGTTGCGATAAACTTTACCATCTTTATGAATTTTACGAGTTTTTTGATATAATTCTTCTTCCGTTAATTGCCATTTTTCTAAAGTAAATTTTAAATCTTTTTGTAAACTCCTTGCGCCGGGAAAATTACGATAACGAATTAGTAAACGACCTAATTCACATAAATTTTTATCGTTAGCTTCTCCGCCTATTAATTCATCAATAATTAAACGATCGCGTTTTTCTTGTGGATGTGCTTGATCTGCCATTGAGCTTAATTAATACAATTATTGTCCAAATTCAATTCTAGCTTGTTCAACTATTTCTGCGGTGACAATATCAGAATCAGCAGCACGAGCTAATTCTTCGATGCGCTGACGTGCTTTAGTACGCACAAAAAAAGGTATATTTTTAAACTTAATTTGTGCGTCTTCTGTCCATTCCAAAGTATCATTAAATTCAATATTATCCATAATAAAAATCCTTTTTAAATTATCATTAGTTATTTGTTATTTATTAGCTTTTAGCAATTAGCTTTTAGCTTTCTGTATTCTAAATTCATCCCTCATCCCTCATCCTTACATCCTTACCTAAGAACTACGAACTAACTATTAAACTCCTTCTTCAAATAAACCACTGAGCAAATCTACTTCATTTTGAGCAATATATACAGGGCTACCTGCCAGAATACCAGTAACATTGCGGAAAGGTTTACCAATATGCATCCCCTTACCATCAATAGAAAATTCCCTAATATCCTTATCATGCATAGAGCCACGCATTTTTAAAACTGTAATGCCTCGACGCATTTCCCCGTACATTTCTACATATCGCAACAAAATAATTGAATCAGTAATTGTAGAAATATGAGCTTCAGTAATAGAAGAACCACCCATCAAAGTAGGTGTCGTAGAAGTAAATAAACCACCGATTTCTTGTTGTTTAATAAAAGAAGTTAAAGCAATAATAAATTCACGAAAACCTTTAAGGGTAGAAACCCTTTCTAAAGCAGAAAGACTATCCACAGCCACCCGATTTGGTTTAAATTCTTGGATAGTATTTTTCATATTAATTAAGTGGTTTTCTAGCCCATTAGTTTCAGGATAACGACAAACTACCTTTAATTTACCTTCCCTTTCCATTTGAGCAAAATCTACCCCCCAACCTGTAGCATTTCGATATAATTGTTCCCGACTTTCTTCAAAGGCAAAAATTAAACAACGTTCTCCACTTTTAACCCCTCCTGCCATAAATTCAGTCACCATAAGGGTTTTACCCGTTCCCGTTGCTCCAGAAACTAAAATAACCGAATCTCGAAAAAAGCCTCCGCCGCACATGGTATCCAATGCTTTACTGCCCGAAGTAATGCGAATATCCGAAGAACTTTGTTCCAATTCAATAGCTGAAAGGGGGATAATTACCATACCCTGCCCAGAAATAATAGTGAGAGGAAATTCTCCTTTTTGATGATCTGTACCTCTATATTTCAAAATTTCAATGGTACGACGACGCTTTTCATCGGTAAGCACATTACGCAAAATCACCACATTATCCGCTACAAATTCTTCCACCCCATAGCGACTAATTTCCCCATATTCCTCTGTCCTTTCCGCCGTCATTACCGCAGTTACGCCTAATTCCCGCAAAGCTGAAGCAATAATAAATAAATCATTTCTAACTTGGGCACTATCAGCTAAATGACTAAAAATAGCCCCCAAAGAATCCATAGAAACCCGTTGAGCATTATATTTACGAATAGCAAACTCAATTCTAGCCAGTAAAGCACCTAAATCATATTGTCCACTTACCATCGGTTGAGCGCCGGGTTGAGGAGAAGCATCAACAAAAGCCCATTTTCTTTCTTCTTCCCATTTGGCAATATCCCAACCAAAACCCCGCATATTTTTTCTAATGGCTTTGGGAGGCTCTTCAAAAGTTACAAAAACTCCAGATTCTCCTCGTTTAACTCCTTCAGCTAAAAATTGACAAGCAAAAACAGTTTTAGCACTTCCTGCTGTACCCGCAATTAAAGTTGATCTACCCTTCGGAAGTCCACCTTCTGACAAAAAATCAAATCCCGGAATCCCTGTTTCTAGTTTTTCAATAAAATCTTGCTCTTGGGTTGAATTCATTAATTTAACTAACTTAAATATCTCAAAATCGACATTATAGCAGTGGCTAATCCTTAATCAGTTAATTTACCTATTAAATATAGAATCTTCTTGGTATTTAGCTACTAAATCTAGACCTAATAATACTGTTTCCGTGTTAGACATATCCCCAATAATTCTTTGTAATGGCGGTGGTAATTGTTTGATGAGGGTGGGAGTAACTAATATTTTTTCATCTTCGGCCAGTTGTGGTTGTTCTAAAACATCAATAATTTCTACCTTATATTGATCCTGTAATTCTTCATGACAAATACGAAAAAGATTGGCGATCGCCTTTTGTGAACGGGAGGTATTGCCTGTAATATATAATCTGAGGATATATTTTCTCATAAACGGTTAGGTCGATCGGGATTAAGATTAATTTTGCTATTACTTAAGCCTATATAATATTTGCGATAATAGGAAGTTAAATATCCCATTAATTCCAATACCATTAAACGGCCTTCGGCTACATAGGCTTGAGCTTTGGCTAAACTAACATTTTCATTTTTTTTCTTCAAAGTTAAAGTATGAATATCAATCACATCACGGGGACTACCTTTCAAGAATCCCAACTTTTCAGCCATAGTACGTAATCTTTCACTGATATTATAAGAAACCTTAAAAGCTCTTTGTTCCAAACTCAAATCCAGCAAATCTCCGTATTCTTGAATCATTTCGGCAAAAATTTCGGGCAAACTTTCTTTAATGGCTTGAGAACCGAACATTCTCGCGGTAACATTGGTTTGACTATCATTGGTAAATTGTGCTAAATCCTGAAATTCGCTTTCTTGTTTTTCAAGCTGAATTTTTTGTAACTTGGCTGAATAGTTATTTTTTTCAATGGCTAAACGAATGGCATACACTAGAATATTAGTATCGAGATTCTTTTTTTTTAAATACCCATCAGCACCTAACTGAAATGATTGAACTATCAAAGTTTCATCTTCACTGCCTGTTTCCACTATAATCGGAACTTGAGGCGTTTTTTCCTTTATTGTTATCAAAGAATTAATACCACGACTATCCGGTAAAATCAAATCGAGGAGAATAACATCAAATGTTGAATCTTCAAGTTTTTCTAAACCTTGAGCAAGAGTTTCAGTCCAAGTAACATCAAAGGATAAACCTCGTGCTAAAGAGGTGTTAACACAAGCAGATAATAACTTCTGAATCAACTGGGCATTGACGGGATTATCCTCAATCAATAAAATTTTACAGAGATTATCGGTCATATTTACCTTTAAACACCTCAATAGACTCCCACTTGTTCATATTTTTTGCTTTTTATTTTAGATTTTTAACTTTAATATATTTATGATTTCAACAACTTCCAAACAAGAAGAAACCCATTTATCTACCAATATTAAAACCACTACATTGGACGTTCAAGGGATGAAATGTGCTGGTTGTGTTAAAGCAGTAGAAAGACAGTTAAGTCAAAATCCGGGGGTTATTTCTGCTTGTGTTAATCTCATCACTGAAATAGCAGTTGTCAAATATCAAGCCGATGCCATAGCACCAGAAACCTTAGCACAGATGCTAACGGAAAGAGGCTTTAAAACTCAACCACGTTCTCAAAATATAGATGATTCCATTGTAACTTTTAGAGAGCAAAAAAATCGTGATAATCAACAACAAATTAAGCAATTATTAATAGCAATTGTTTTATTATTTTTCTCTTTTTTAGGACATCTAGATCATTTCGGTGGGCCAAATCTTATTTTACTTAGTAATATTTGGTTTCATTGGGGTTTAGCGACTTTAGCTTTATTGTTTCCGGGGAGAACTATTTTAATTGAGGGCTTTCGCAGTCTCTGGTATGGCATGGCTAATATGAATACTTTGGTCGCCATCGGTACATTAAGTGCCTATTTAGCTAGTTGTATTGCCTTAGTGTTTCCTCAATTGGGTTGGGAATGTTTTTTTGATGAACCAGTAATGTTACTGGGTTTTATTTTTTTAGGACGTACTTTAGAATCTAGAGCCAGAAATCATGCTAGTTCGGCTTTAGAGTCTTTATTTGCCCTACAACCAGATGAAGCTAATTTGGTTGCTAATCCTAATCTTAATGAATCTTCAACCATTAAAATTCCTGTAGCTCAAGTAAGAGTTGGGGAATGGTTACGGGTGTTACCCGGAGATAAAATCCCCGTTGATGGAGAAGTAGTAGCAGGTACAACCAGTGTGGATGAATCTATGTTAACAGGGGAAGCCATACCAATGTTTAAACAATTTGAGGATACAGTTACGGCGGGTACAATTAACCTATCAGGAGCAATTGTAATTAAAGCAACCCGTATCGGCAAAAATACGACTTTGAGTCAAATTATTACTTCAGTAGAATCTGCTCAAACCCGTAAAGCACCAATACAGCAATTAGTTGATACGGTGGCAGGATATTTTGCCTATGGGGTAATGACGATTGCTGCCCTGACATTTATGTTTTGGTATTTTTGGGGGACAAATATTTGGCCAGAAGTTTTAAACCACAATCTGACTCACGATATGGCGAATATGGCAATAATGTCCACTAATCCCATGTTACTAAGTTTAAAATTGGCGATCGCAGTTTTAGTTATTGCTTGTCCCTGTGCTTTAGGTTTAGCTACTCCCACCGCAATTTTAGTGGGAACGAGTATTGGTGCTGAAAAGGGTATTTTAATTAAAGGTGGGGATATTCTCGAACAAGTTCATAAGTTAGATACCGTAGTTTTTGATAAAACTGGTACTTTAACCCAAGGAAAACCAACGGTAACGGATTATTTAATCCTAAATAACAGTAAAACTGAGTTATTACAAATTGCCATAACCCTAGAAAAAGCTACCAATCATCCTCTTGCCAAGGCGATTATAGATTCGGCAGAAAGTTTAGATATTTCTCCTTTACCCATCGAGGATGTAAAAATTCATTCTGGTTTAGGTATTTCTGGAGAAATTGAAGGTAAACTCGCCCATTTGGGTAATTACGATTATTTAATTAGTCAAAATATTATTATTAGTCCCGAAATAGAGCAAAAAGCGGAAAACTTAGCTCAAGTTGGCAAAACCTTAGTTTATGTGAGCTGGGGAAAAGAATTATTAGGCATCATTGCCCTAGAAGATCGATTGCGAGAAGATGCAGTTACAACGGTGAAGCACTTGCAGGAACTTGGCTTAGAGATTATTTTATTAACAGGCGATCGCCAAAATACGGCTAATGCGATCGCAAAAAAACTAAATATTAGCCAAGTTTTCGCCGAAGTTAAGCCCCAAGAAAAAGCGGAAATTATTGCTTCATTACAATCTAATCATAGGCAAATCGCTATGGTAGGTGATGGGATCAATGATGCACCAGCCTTAGCCCAAGCAAACATAGGTATTTCTTTACACGGCTCAACAGACGTGGCCATAGAAACTGCCGATTTGGTCTTAATGAGTGGTAAATTAAGTGATGTAGTCGAGTCACTTAACCTTAGTCTGGCAACTTTTAATAAAATTAGGCAAAATCTTTTTTGGGCTTTGGGCTACAATTTAATTGCTATTCCTCTTGCTGCGGGAATTTTATTACCAAGAGCAGGAATTTTGCTTAATCCTGCTGTAGCTGCTGCTTTCATGGCTTCAAGTTCTGTAATTGTAGTAACCAATTCCTTGCTTTTGTACAGTAATCTAGCCATTAATAAACATCAATCAACTATGCTTAATAATTAACCAATAATTGAATCAATGGAGCAAAAACCAGCAGAACATTACATAATTCATTTATTAATTGTTGAAGACGACAAGGGCAGAAAAGAATTCCGTTTAACGGATTCTAGCTACACTTTAGGAAGAGCTAAAGATGCTAATATTCGTCTTCATTCTCAATTTGTTTCCCGTTGCCATGCAACTTTATTAAAACTGCTTCGGGAAGATGGTAGTGAGTATTATCAAATTATTGATGGAAACTCCAATGGACAAACCAGTGCCAACGGAATTTTAGTTAATGGAGAAAAAGTTCCCAGTCACGATCTCAAAAATGGCGACGAGATTGTTTTTGGCCCTCAAGTATTTGCGGTTTATCAATATCGACAACGCGATCGTTTTCCTACTCTTCCGAATGACGATCCTTTTGATATTACTTTAATCGATCCGGCTATGATGGAAACTGAGTAAAAGATGAAAGGAAATGAGGAACAAGGAAAAAGTTAAACAGTAATTGCTAATTCCTAACCGCTAATTTTATTTAGGTTAGTTAGTTTTCCTCTAATTCCCAATTATAATTTTCGGCAATGGTTTGTTTGAGCGAATCAAACATTTGAGCACAATGATTCTTGACTTGGAGAGGTAACTCTTCATTTTTCACCACAAAATTGAGTCTTAAACAATCTGGTTGATTAAGAATATCGGGTAATACTTCGACGGTAACTAATCTAGAAAAATGAATTTTACCCGGATTTTCTCTAGCCATAAAATAATCAGGAGTATCATAGAGAAGATTACAATCACAGGATTCAAAGATGTCCTTTAAACAAATTGTTATTTCTTCTAAAGGCAGGCTGAGAACATAGGAACAAGTATAACGAGCCATATCACACTATTAAAAACAATTAATTAATCAAATTTTATTTGACTCTAATTATCTTACAGGATTTATTTGATACATCGTGCCAGTGTTAATAAGAGAATTAATCGGACAAAAACAAGCTGTTGACTTACTAAAACAGGCAGTTGATAAAAAACACATTGCTCCTGCCTACTTGTTTGCTGGGCCTAATGGGGTAGGTAAATCCTTAACTGCCCAGTATTTTAGTAAGAGTTTATTAGGTTTAGACTTAAATGCTTCCTTAATCAATCATCCTGATTTTTTAAGTATTGAACCAAGTTATTTAGTTTCTGGCAAACTTTTAAACGCTCAAGAAGCCGAAGCAAGCGGTGTTAAACGCAAAGCTCCCCCAAGCATTAAAATTGAACAAATAAGAGAAATTACTCACTTTCTTAGTCGTCCACCTCTGAAAGCTCCTCGCTCTGTGGTGGTCATCAATGAGGCTCAGACAATGGCGGAAAGTGCTGCCAATGCACTGTTAAAAACTTTAGAAGAGCCCGGTAGAGCAACTCTAATTCTCATCGCACCTAGTGCTGATTCTCTGTTGCCAACTTTAGTGTCTCGTTGTCAATATATTCCTTTTCATCGTTTATGCGAACTAGACTTACAAGAAGTATTGAGAGAAAAAGGCTATGAAGCTTTAGGAGACAATTCTTTATTAATTTCCCTAGCCCAAGGAAGCCCAGGGGAAGCAATTTTTGGCTATCAAAAATTCAAAAATATAGATCGAGATTTATTAAAAAAATTAAAACAATCTATAGCTCACCCTTTAGATGCTTTCACAATTGCTAAAGAAATTACTACAGACTTAGATAATGAAACTCAATTATGGTTAATTGATTATTTACAATATTTTTATTGGCAAAAAGAGCTAAATCCTCAAAAAATTAAGGAACTAGAACAAGGGAAAAAACTATTACTTAAATTTGTTCAACCTCGTCTAGTTTGGGAGTGTATGTTGATGAAATTAATCTGTAATTAATTTTTAGTCATTTTATTGATAAAACAATAAATGACTAATAACAAATGACAAATAACCAAATAAAACCTTATTTTTTAGGTGCAAGAAGCATCATCATGTTTCTGCCTTCTTTTTTCGGTGCTTGCTGCACTTCTGCTAATTCTTCTAAATCCTTAGCCATACGTTCAAGTAATTCTTGGGCTAAGTCAGCGTGTTGAATTTCCCTACCTCTAAAAGTGATAGTAGCTTTGACCTTATCTCCAGATTTAAGGAAACGTTCAGCGTTTTTCACTCTGACATTATAATCATGTTCCTCAATCTTATAACGCATTTTCACTTCTTTAACATCGGCAGTATGTTGTTTTTTACGAGCTTCTCTCGCACGTTTTTCCTGCTCGAACTTATATTTACCATAGTCCATAATACGGCAAACAGGAGGATCGGCAGCATCACTAACCAACACTAAATCTAATCCTCTTTCCTCTGCTACTTCCATAGCTTCATTAGGAGTGATGATTCCTAACTGAGCGCCATCCGTATCTATAACACGAATTGCGGGAAAACGGATTCTTTCGTTAATTTGAGGTATATCTCGATTACGTCTATTATCTTTCACAGGCGGTTGTTAGATTGCTTTAATTCTGAAATTAATTTACTAATGGTTTATTGACTCAATTATATTACTAATCATAGTTTAACTTCTTCAAAAAGACAGATAATCGTCAAAAAATGTAAACAAAATGTAAACTAATGATGGAACAATTAGGTTTTTCACGGGATTGGGTTTGGCGTGGTTGGCAAATTCGTTACACTTATATACGTGCTAGGAAGGTTACAGAGCTAGCACAACCTCCTTTAATTTTTTTACATGGTTTTGGTGCTTCTATTCCCCACTGGCGCAATAATCTTCATGTGCTGAGTGAGCATCACACTGTATATGCCATTGATTTATTAGGTTTTGGTGCTTCTAAAAAGGCTTTTACTAATTATCAAATTAATCTATGGGCTGAGTTGGTTCGTGATTTCTGGCAAACTTTTATTAAAACTAAATTAATCTTAGTAGGTAATTCCCTTGGTTCTCTAATTGCTTTAACCGTAGCCGCTACTTACTCAGAAATTCCTACAGGTTTAGTCATGATTAATTTACCCGATGTGGCCATACGACAGGAATTAATTCCTCCCCTGTTGCAACCTGTAGTACGTACCATTGAGAATATTTTTGCCACACCAATTCTCTTAAAACCTTTATTTTTCTTAGTACGCCGGCCTAAAATCATTCGCCAATGGGCTAAATTTGCCTATTATGACAAGAATAAAATTACTGATGAATTAGTTGATATTTTGGCTGCTCCTCCCCATGATGAAGGTGCAGACAGAGCATTTTGTGCTTTAGTTCAAGCTGTTAATCAACCGAATTTTGGCTTGTCAGCTAAAACTTTGTTGACTAATCTTAATATTCCGATTCTTTTAATTTGGGGTCGTCAGGATATGATGATACCAGTGAGTTTAGCCTCAAGTTTAGCCCAGATTAATCCTAAGATAGAATTAAGGATATTAGAAGGAGTCGGCCATTG
Source organism: uncultured bacterium (assembly GCA_964413275.1). Classification (GTDB taxonomy): domain Bacteria; phylum Cyanobacteriota; class Cyanobacteriia; order Cyanobacteriales; family JAABRE01; genus JAABRE01. The sequence continues at coordinate 9,760 of CAYPSO010000132.1, forward strand.
TCCCCATGATGAATGTCCCGATGTCTTTAATAATCTTATTATTTCTTGGCTCAATAACTTAAGAGACAATTCAACTATAGTGGTTTAGATATTTGTTACTACCATGAAACACACATTATCAGTTTTAGTAGAAGACGAAGCGGGAGTTTTAACTCGCATTGCCGGATTATTCGCTCGTCGTGGTTTTAATATTGAGAGTTTAGCAGTTGGCCCAGCCGAACAAATGGGCATTTCCCGTATAACTATGGTAGTACCGGGAGATGCTAATACTATTGAACAGTTAACTAAGCAGCTTTATAAATTAATTAATGTTTTAAAGGTTCAAGATATTACCCAAACACCCTGTGTAGAAAGGGAATTAATGTTAATTAAAGTTAGTGCCACAACTTCTAATCGAGCAGAAGTGATAGAGTTAGCTCAGGTTTTTCGCGCTAGAGTGGTAGATTTATCCGATGAGAGTTTAACTATTGAAGTAGTGGGCGATCCGGGTAAAATGGTTGCTATTATTCAGATGTTAAATAAATTTGGTATTAAAGAAATCTCTCGTACTGGAAAAATTGCTTTGATTCGTGAATCTGGAGTTAATACGGAATATCTTAAATCTTTGGAAGCAAAATTTTAGTGATTAGTAGTTAGGGACTTGCAGTTAAATAAACTACCATTTAAAGTAGGGTGGGCAAAACCGACAAATCGAGTTTACCCTAAATTCTCAAAGCATATTTTGCCCACCAAAAAATATATAAACTGGTATATTA
>CAYPSO010000133.1:0-10445 GCA_964413275.1 uncultured bacterium
AAACCGTATCAAGCTAAAAGTAATAGTCATATTTGTCTATGAAATTAGTAACTATAACTTGCTTCTACTCCCAAAACTCCGATGCGCTCAAATTCTCCAAAATCGGCGATGATATTCTTGCCTTGGGCATCACTAGCTAGGTATAATCTATCTTGCCAACTATTTTGGTTGGTTGTACCAATACCATTATTAGTTACTGTCCAACTTAGGGTAATTGGTTGTCCGCTCTTACCAGTTTCTTCTACTTGTAAGTCGTTAATAATTAAGTCGGCATAGGGTATCGGTGCTATGTCAATTACTTGGTTGAGTTGATAGAGGTTATTATCTGTGAGGTTGTTTTCAAATACTATACCCTCTGCGTCGGTTTCTACGCCAAGGTAATATTGACCGCTAAAACCAATGGGTAATCGTAGATTTTCGCGAATTGTGTAGCTTTGATTTACTGCTAATTCTCCTTGGTGGGCATATTCGGCTAATACTATGTCGTCGTTGTTGCCAAATATGTTATCTCTTGAGGCAATTATTTTATCTGTCCACGCATCCATGCGTCCGATACCTGTTCCCTGATTGGTTACTGTCCAAGTTAGGGGGATGGTGGCAGGGTTGCCGAATGCCTCTATGGGTGCAGTGAATTGGGTGACGGCTAAGTCGGCGTAGGGAGCTAGTTCGATGCTTATAGGGGTAAAGCTAAAATTATTGTTTTCCTTAGTTTGTTCGATGATGTCATTATTAGCGTCACTAATTAAAAGCAAATAGTAATCGCCACTAATTTCGATGGGGATTTCAGGTGATACTGAAGTGGTTAGGCTGTTAGCAGGAGCTAAAACTTGATGAGAAGTGATTTCGGCAAGTCGTAAGTCGCTACTATCAAGGATAGTGTCAAGGGAAAGATATAGTTTTTCTGTCCAATTATTAAGAGTGGGGGCTGCTCCTTGGTTGGTGGTTGTCCAAGTTAAAGGGAGGGGATTACCAGAGATTATTTCTGTGGGTAAGGGTGCGAATTGACTAATTAAGTCGGGATGGGCGATGCTGATTAAATCTGTGGCTATGGTGGTGTTATTTTCTCCGATGACTCCTTCAGAGATTACTTTGCCACTATCGCTAATTACGACTATTTGATAATCTCCATCTGCTAAGGAGGGTAAGGTTACGGCTACTTCGGTAAGATATTCCGAGTCAATCCCTAATGATTGATTTTTAGTAATGGTTTTGAGGAGAATAGGTTGAGCGGATGGTTGATTAGGTATCAGGTATAAAGAATCACTCCACGTACCTGTGGCTGTTTGAGTGCCTATATTTTGGGTTGTCCATTTTACTTGTAAAATTTCCCCTGATTGTAAGTTACTATTTCCAGTTACGATTATTTCTGTGGCGATTAAATCTGGTGCTGTTATTTCTAAGGGAGCAGCGTAAAGGTTATTTCCTTCTATGGTTTCTATTTGTTGGTTATTAGTATCGGTGATAAGTAATAAGTGATACTCACCTGGATTAATATTGGCAAAAGAGATATTGCTTTGATGGTTAATAACTCCTCCAGGATTAGTGGGATTGTTAACTGTTTTCGTGCTTAAAAGGATGTCATTGCTATCAAAGGTGCTATCAAGGGAGAGGTATATTCTATCAGTACGATTGTTATTGGCTCTTCCCGTACCAATATTTTCTACTGTCCAATCTATGGTGAGGTTATCTGCTATGCCTATAGTTGTGGGAATTTGTGCTGAGGTTACTGTTAAATCTGGTGCGGTTATTTCTAGGGGAAGGGCAATTATATTATTATTTTCCTCAATTTCGGAGCGTTGCTGGTTGGCATCAGTGACAAAAAGAAGATAGTAATCTCCTACTGGTTGAGGTGGAATTGCAAAGTTACTGTTGAGGTTATAACTATTACCATTTTCTAAAAGGCTGGAATTTTGGGGTTTATTGCTTAAAAGTTGGTCGTTTTGGTCGAGAATTGTATCAACAGAAAGGTATATTCTATCAATCCAATTACCAATTGCTGCCCCAGAGCCTGTATTGGTAATCGTCCATTGTGCTGTAATATTTTCGTCCCAATTAGCTATTATCGGTACGTTCGTTTGAGTTATGGCTAAATCGGGTGCGGTTATGCTCAGGGGTAAGATAAAACTATTATTATTTTCCTCGCTTTCTGGTTCGCTATTATTAATATCGGTAAATCCGATTATGTAATAATCTCCTGGGATAACTGTGGGAATATAATAATTTTGTTCTCTGTTATAAGCATCTATGAAGCTGTTATTTGATAATTCGGCGATGGGTAAACTTTCTGCTACAAACTCCAATTCTTCATCGGGATTGTCCTCTTCTTGATTTGATTGACCATTTAAAGGACGAGGGTTAAGATAACTATTAATTAAAATATCACTTTCATCAATAATTTCGTCTGTGGATAGATAAAAAGCATCTGTCCATGAAGATATAGTGCCACCCTCTCCTATATTAGCTACATTCGACGTGATTTTTATAAGTTCGTCCCAAGTAGCTTGGGTTTTATTAATCTCCCCTGTAATGGTTAAATCTGCTTGAGATGGAGTGCTATCGTTATATCTAATTTCTAGATTGCCATTATTTTCATGAACAATGATGATGTCAAGATTGTTATTGTTATCTAGATCTGCCAATAATAAGGCTGAGGGTTCTGAATCGCTGCTATAGTTAAGGGGAGCATTTAACCTACCCTCACTATTACTGAAAAAGATAGAAATAGTATCGTCGTAATAGTTACTCACTACTACATCTAAGTAACCATCTCCATCTAAATCTCCTACTGCTAAATTTTCAGGTGAATCTCCTACTGCATATTCATCTGTATTGTAACCACCATAACCGTCACCTACTAATACTGTAATTTTGTCGTCATAAGGGTTAGTGAAAACTAGGTCGATAATACTGTCATTATTAATATCTTCTACAAATAAAGATGTAGAGCCATAATTGGTATCATATCTAGTTATTTCACTAAATGTACCGTAACCGTACCCACCCGTAATAACTAATATACTCTTCTCACTTTTCTTCTTCAGAGTTACTGGTAACTCTTAATACATAATTAATATCTTCATTTACAATGAAACTTAATCGCAAATTTCCTCTATTATCGTAATAAACGTTTGCCTCAATAAGTTCCCCTGTTTCTTGGTCAATTAACTGTCCCTCAATATTAAATTCATCAGAAGCCAAATCAAGAATAATTAATTGATTTGCTGAGATATTATTTAACAAATAATCATTTTTATAAGAACGATATTTACTGGGATTATTTGCAGAGTCTTGGCTGAGTTCGCCATTTAGGGTAGGCTGCTCTTGTATGTTTATTATTCCTATTTCAGCTTCCGCATTTCCAAAAACATCACTTGTCAAAGTATAGTTTCCAGTTTCTTCACTATAATTACTCGTGACTCTTAATAGATAATTAATTCCTTCATCGGGAATCAAAGTTAATCCAGCATTTCCTCTAGAATTGTAATTATTATAGTAATCATCTTCCTGAATAATTTCTCCCGTTTCTTGATTTATTAATTGTAGATATGGATAAAATTCATTAGAATCTAATGAGAAGGTAACTAATTGATTAGCTGAGATATTTGTTAACTGGTAATCATCTTTATAGGAACGATTTCTCGTTGGATTATTTCTATCTTCACTATTTAGTTCTCCATTTATAATTAGATTATCTTCTAAAAAAAGTGTTTCTACTATCTCTTCCCCGTTTGCTGCACCAAAAACATTTGTTGTTAAACTATAAATTCCTGTTTCTGCACTATCTTGACTAGTAATTCTTAATAAATAGCTAATTTCTTCTTTGGGAGTAAAACTTAACCAATAGCTTTCCTCAATAACTTCTCCTGTATTGGCATCTATTAGTTGCAAATACGGATTAAAATCTTCTGAGTCTGAATGAATAATAATTAATTGTTCGGTTAATAATGAGGTATTTGTTAATAAATAATCATCTTTATACGAACCATTTCTTGTCGGATTATTACCATCTTCACTGTTTAGTTGATTGTAGGTAATAAATTCATTCTCTATATTTAAAGTTTGTGCTTCCTCTCCTGTATCCAACTGGTCAAAAGCATTTATTCTTAAACTATAATTACCTATTTCTGATTCAAAATAATTAGTGACTCTTAATACATAATCTATTTCTGGATTGGGAATAAAAATTAAATTCTCCCAATAATAATAACTACTTTCTTCAATTATTTCTCCTGTTTCTTGGTTGATTAATTGCAAATAAGGAGTAAAATCTTCTGAGGAAAAATTTATATCAATTATTTGGTCTGATAAAATATTAGTTAATATATAATCGTCTTTATACAAATCATTTCTAATTGGATCTGTGAAATCTTCTAGATTTAGTTCATTTTCTATACTGGCTGAATTTTGAATATCTAAGATTTGTACTACTTCTTCTAAATTAGGAGGCTCTAAACTGTTTATGGTAAGGCTATAATTACCTATATCTCCTTCATAATAAGTAGTAACTCTTAATAAATAATTAGTTTCTTCATCAGTGACAAAACTCAGCCAATAATTTTCGTGAATAATTTCTCCTGTATCGGCATCTATTAATTGCAAATAAGTATCAAAATAATCCGCAGTTGCCTTAATTAAAATTGTTTGATTTGGAATAGTGTTTATTAATTGGTAGTCGTCCTTATATGTACCAATTCTGGTCGGATTATCAACATCATCTCTACTTAACTCTCCTGTTATAATATTTTGACTCTCTGAAAGATTAATAGTTTCAATAATTTCTGACTTTTCTATTAAAATATTTTCTCCATTTATGGTTATTATTTCTGTATCGTCTTCAGCTTTTAATCTTTCTAATTCTGCTAAGTTTAATTCTTTTCCCTGTATTAGATTAGCAAAAATCTCTCCTTCATCTCCTGGAGTATCTTGAGTGGCAACTAAATCATCTAAATAATGTCCTAATTCTTCTATAATAACTGTTGTTAAAACTGTTGCATTATTAGCATTTTCTCTGAGAAAATCTGATGATAAATAAATGGTTTTGGTATCTACGCTATAACCAGCCCTAATGGGTAATACTTCACTGCTCAGAATCTCAATTAGAGGAAAGTTTACTGATTTACTCCAATCATCTATCCAGCTTTTTGCTAATTCTACATCCCATGTTTCCCCGAAAAAATTAGTTAATCTATCTCTTGAATCTGGCTGCTGGAGAAATTCATCAAAACTCGTGCTAATTTCTGATTCAACTCTTGTTAAAATATCCCTACTACCATCAAAGTTCTTATCAATAAAGTTAGAAACTAAACTTTGATTTAAATCTGATATTTCTATATTTGTCTCAATTGATTCTGTTAATAAATATTCTTCTAACTCATTATACCCCTGTATGAGCGTAAGTAGTTATCAGAGCATTTTCTTCTTCTGATAAAATAGTTAACTGCTTATCTATTTGGGGTGATAAGTCATTCACCGAACCTGGCATTTTATCTAAATTACTCATGAGTTTTACTTGAATTTAATCTAATTGATAAAAATAGAAATAATAAGATAATAAGTTTTTCTCCAGAACTATTCCCAGAGATAAATATATGTTTCCCCAAAAAAAACACAAATCAATCAATTATTTTGTTGATTTATAATTCCTGTAACTGTTTAAGATAATTCAACTCGAAGACTAAAACTACGAGGATTATCAATTGTTGATTGTTGAACTTTACTAATTAACAATATTTAATTAAATAAAATCCCAAAAATACACGAGTGAGTATAGCTTTTTTTCTGTTGCTGGTCAACGGTATTCACTCAATCTTTACTAAATCTTTATCTAAACTTACTAAATTTGCTTTAGCTTTACATTTCTTTTATAATTCTTGTTTTTTGATTTTCTTTTTAAGTATAAACTTCGGATAAATTTGTAATTCTAACTCTAATTTATCTGTCAAACCTCGTCTTTGTAATGCCTCATTAATAGCTCTTTCCGTAAAATGAATCTGCTCAAACTGTTGGGTGTGGGAAATATTCTCAGGATGATGGCGATAGTAATATAAGGGTTTAGATAAATGGACTATTTCTGTTACTTCTGATAGTCGCAAACATAAGTCATAATCCTGTGCTGAGGTAAATTCTGGGTTAATTCCTCCCACCTGATTATAAACGAATCGGCGAATTAGACGAAAATGGAAGGTCATAAAATCTACCAACAGTCTTTCAGGGGAGTAGGGAATTTGACAACGTTTACCCAATCCTTTAATTTTCCCCTGAACATCAATTACTAAATAGTCTGTATAAACCATTCCTACTCTGGGATTTGATGATAATATCGCTTCAGTTTCAAGCAAAGCAGTGTCCGCTAGTCTATCGTCACTATCTACTAAACCAAGATATATTCCTGTTGTCTGCTCTATTGCTTGAGCTAAGGCATCTCCCCTTCCTCGATGCTCGGCTGCGATTACTCTAATTCTACTATCTTGTTTACCATAGATTTGAGCAATTTCAAGGCTGTTATCTGTTGAACCATCATCCCAAATTAGATACTCGAAATTTTTATACTCCGAGTTTAATACGCTCTCAATTGCTTCAGCTAAGTATTTTCCTCGGTTATAAACTGTTGTTACTATAGAAATTAAAGAACTCATTTAATTAGAAAATATCAATAATACTTAATAAGATAACTTGTTTTATCAATGGGCTAATTCTTAATTACTCTCATACAAACCATGATTCAAACTCTACCTAAACCAGAAACTAGAACCCTATTAATGGGAGTACGATGGGAAACTTATCAAGCTTTAGCTTTAGATTTAGCAGAAAATTCTAGTAGAAGATTGACCTATGACCGAGGAATTTTAGAAATTATGACTCCTTTACCCGAACATGAGGTTAATAAACGGTTTTTGGGGCGAATTGTTGAAACCACAACGGAGGTATTGGGGTTAGAAGTTTATAGTTTGGGTTCTACTACTTGGAGTCGAGAAGATTTACAACGTGGTATTGAACCAGATGAGTGTTATTACATCACCAACGAAGAATTAATCAGAGGCAAATTAGATTTTGACCTTAATGTTGACCCTGCTCCTGATTTAGCCATAGAAGTTGATATTACTAGCAGTTCCTTGGATAGACTTAGTATCTATGCTTCTTTAGGTATTCGAGAAGTCTGGCGATTTGATGGCCAAGATTTATTAATTTATGTCTTAAATAATGAAGTTTACGATCTACAAGAACGTTCTGCTATTCTCTCAGTTTTAACCAGAACTGATATTTTAATATTTCTACAAAAACGTGGTCAGATAGGTGAAAACGCTTTGATTCGTGAATTGAGAAAATGGTTGCAAAGGGAAGAAAAATAATAGTTTGCTTAGTTTAACTCTTAAACCTTTCCAAGCCCCATAAAACAACGTGAGCGAAGCGAGTAAAGCAAGCAGATCGCCCTACAATGTTTATGAAGGTTGGGTTTCCGATGGTCAACCCAACCTACGAAGGCGATCGCTAAAATTTAGGGCGATCGCCTTTTTTCAGTTATCAGTTATTAGGGTTATATCAGCGATCGCACTAATAAACTTCATCATGAGTCCCAATTGATTCTAAAAGAATTGCTTGAGACTGCTCGTATTCAACAAATTTAAAAATGATTCTCAGATCGTAACCTGCGCTGCAAGCATAAGAATCTTTTAACTCTCCTTTCAATTTGTGGGTTTTTAGTTGAGGTTGAAAAGGCTCTGTAGATAGTAACTCCAATGTATTTTGGATATTTTGCGCTAATTGAGGCTGTTTTTTGATAACTTTGCGGACATTTCTGACAAAAGCACAAAATTCATGAAAGAATTTCCTTCATAAGCTCTTCAGGTGTAACAGGCTGACACTCCCCTCTAGCAAATTCCTGTTGAGCTTCTTTAACATCTTGAACTATATCGGTTCTTTTGGCTTCTCTAAGTCGATTTTGCAAAATGCGAATCAAATCTTCTCGATCTTCGAGTGAAAGTTGTTCTGCTGCTTCCAAAATTTCTGCAAAGTTTATGTGCGTCATAATATTTTTCGTGGCTAATAGCTAATTATGATTATAGTATTTCTAGATTTTAGCGATCGCCCTATTCTAGTTATTAGTAAACAGCGATCGCATTTGTAGAAATTATTGTTTGAAATGCGATCACCCTTCTTCCGTTAACAGTAAACAGTTATCTGCGGGAGCGAAGCGCTGCTGCAAGCAGATCGCACTCCCCAACACAAAAAGCGATAGCACAATAATAATCACATTTCATCCTCAAAAAATGATCGCCCTATAAAATACAATCGGTGATCACAATTAACAAAGACCTTTTTTAAAATCAAATAATGCTTTATGATGTGGTCTCATGATTTTATTTCTTAATTTAGTTTAAGTTGTTTTTGTTGAAAATCTTTAAGTAAAACTTCTGGAACTTTTTTTCCTAAATATTTTTCTCTTCTTTTTTGATTTTCTGAGTCCCAATATCTTAAATAATAATAAGGTCCAAATTTGTTTTCATCTTGAGGAATAAATCTTTCAAGGATTTCGTATCTACCTAATACCTCAAAGGAACTATCTTGATTTATTTTTCCTTCTTTAATTTGTTGAAGTAATTCTTTTATTTGTTGTTGTTTTATCTGTTTATTTTCTTTTTGTTGATTTAGTAAATGTGGCAATTCATCTTCTAAAACTTTTAAATTTTTTTTAGTATTTTCTATTTTTTTGTTTAAAGTTTCAGGTAATTCTTTATTTAAAACTTTTAAGGAATCAGTTTTTAAGATTTCTATTGTTTTAATCAACAAATTGACTTGTTCTTCACTAGATAATCTCCTTATTGCCTTCAAGATTTGTTGAAAATTAATTCTGTTTATGCTACTAGATGTAACAATATCATCTTGAGCAAATATTTCATCTATTAGATTTTTTAGCTTCAACAAGTTTAATGGTTTCGTAATAAACAAAAAAGCATGATTTTTGATAGATTCTGTATAATTTTCGATATTGCCATAAGCAGAAATTACAACTGTTTTAATATTAATATTTTGTTTATTTAAAATTTGCAAAAATTCAATACCTTCGATTTTAGCAGAAGGCATTTTTAAATCGGTTAAAATTAAATCAATATCTTTATTTTTTTTGACAGTTGTTAAAGCTTCTTCACCAGTTTCGGCAAACAAAACCTTATATTCCGAAGAATGATATACCTGAAAACACTTTTTAATTCCTTCTTGAAACTCTAGCTCATCATCAACAAATAATAGTTTTTTAACCATAATTCTTGTTTCTTATATTTCTACTCTACTTTATTTTACCTTATTTATTCATTACTTGTTAATCTCAACAATCCTCGAAAATACCATTCTGGAAAAGAACCACAATAAAAAGCAAATGTCCAAACATAATTTTTTTCTTTTTGTAAAGTGATTTTTTCTGGTAAATCTATTTTAATTATTCCTATTTTATTGACAATTAATTCAGTTTTATATAAAGATTTAACAACTTTAGGTTGAGTTATGCTGAATTTTAAAGGAGTAGAAGGCACTTTATTGATTTTAAAAGAAAATTGGTTATCTAATATGGGAAGAATATCTATATTTATATTCTCGCACTCTCCTCTAGAAGAACCTCCTGATGTAGTCGGAGTTATTTCAATGTTTGAAGGTGATTCATAACTACTTCTTGTGGTTTGTGCAATTGCAGAATGAGAATTTAAACCGATGACAATTAATAATATACTCAAAAATGATAATTTCATCATTATAATTATGTTAAATTGATTAAGAAAATGATTATTAACCTTAAAACTTTTGTACAAATATTTTCAATAATCGTTATTAATTTGATTTATTTTCCGAAAATAGCTCATGCTCAATCAGCGATTGATTATTTTCAAAAAGGTAACTTTTCCGAGGCGATCGCCTTATGGAATATTGAGTTAGAAAATTACTCTCAAACAAAAGATAGACACTCAGAAATAAAAATACGATTAAACTTAACTCAAGCTTACAACCAATTAGGATTATACCGATTAGCCAATAAACAAATTTCAGAATCTATCTATTTAGCCGAAAAAGATAACGAACAAGAATTAATAGCGATCGCTTATACACTCCAAGGTGATACTTATCAAATTGAAAAAAAATGGGAAGAGTCTATTGAATCTTATCAAAAAAGCCTCGAACTTTTAACAGATTCCGAATGGCAATTTGCCACCTACAATAGTCTAGTTCAAGCTTATGAAAGTTATAGTGAAGAATTAGCTAGAAAAGCTGAGATTGTTGAAAAACAAAAAAAACAACTTTAACTAATTTTTATTCTGAGGCTCAACAAACTAATCTTGAGCAAGCGAAAGAATACGCTCTAATTACTTGGAAACTTGCTGAAAATCAATCTAATATCCATACAGCACAAGCTTGGCTTAATCTAGAATCTTTAGAGCCTAATTATCCTAAACCCAATT
>CAYPSO010000134.1:0-10386 GCA_964413275.1 uncultured bacterium
GCGCGCAGCGTGCCTTCGGCATCGCCTAAAAAGATCTCAAATGGGTTCTATAAATGTTCAATGCTCAATGATTAAGCCATTACCATACCACCATCAACATTAAATACTTGTCCTGTAATATAGGCTGCGGCTGTATCTGCGGCTAAAAACCTAATCATTCCCGCCACTTCCTCTGGTTTTCCATAACGACTTAAAGGAATAAATTTGAGAATCTCATCTGCTTTTAAATCGTGAGTCATATCTGTATCAATAAATCCCGGAGCAACCGCATTAACCGTAATACCTCGACTAGCCAACTCCTTAGCTACAGTTTTTGTAAAACCAATAACTCCAGCCTTGGCTGCACTATAATTAGCCTGCCCTGGGTTGCCCATTTGTCCTGCTACTGAGGTTATATTAATAATCCTACCACTTCTCTGTTTAACCATAGTTTTAGTGACTGCTTTGGTGCAGAGAAACACCCCTGTTAAATTAAGATTAATCACCGCTTGCCAGTCTTCAAGCTTCATCCGCATTAATAAAGTATCTCTCGTAATACCTGCATTATTTACGAGAATATCAATACGTCCAAATTTGTCTAAAGTTTGTTTAATTAAATTGTCAACTTCCTCGGCTTTTGATACATCCCCTTGAAGAGCAATAGCATTTCCTCCTGCTTGGCTAATTTCTTGAACCAGGTCCTCAGCAGCCGTGCTAGAGTTAGCATAATTTATCACTACCTTTGCTCCTTCAGTTGCTAAAGCTAGGGCTGTTGCCTTACCAATACCCCTAGATGCTCCCGTCACAATTGCTACTTTATCTTTTAAACCTTGTAAATTTTCTGGTAATAGTTCCATATATTAGCCCTTCGTATTCAATTAAATGATTTTACATGGAGTTTGCACAGATTAGCGATTAGTAATTAGCAATTAGCGATTAGCAGTTAGCGATTAGCCGAATACTGACTACTAACTACTAACTACTGACTACTAATTTATGTTATCCTAGTAAAGTTGTCTCAAAACGCACATCTAGGGTTTCGGGTGTTTCTAAGACAGGAATCCGCCTAGATGGAGGTTTAACCCGAATCAGGAGTATAAACAGAATGTCGATTGTATCACTACAAGAATTATTAGAATCAGGGGTTCATTTTGGCCACCAAACTCGTCGTTGGAATCCTAGAATGTCCCCTTATATTTACACTGCCCGTAATGGCGTGCATATCATTGACTTAGTGCAAACCGCACAGTTAATGGAAGATGCTTATCAGTATTTACGCAGTGAATCTGAAAAAGGCAGAAAAGTTTTATTTGTTGGTACAAAACGTCAAGCTGCTGGGATTATTGCCCAAGAAGCAGCCCGTTGTGGTGCTTACTACATCAATCAACGCTGGTTAGGTGGAATGCTTACCAACTGGGAAACCATCAAAAAACGAGTAGAACATCTTAAAGAATTAGAGCGTTTAGAAGAAAGTGGGGCTTTGGCTAAAAGACCTAAAAAAGAAGCTTCTGTGTTACGCCATGAATTAGAAAAACTACAAAAATATCTCGGCGGTATTAAAACCATGCGTCGAGTGCCTGATATTGTGGTGATTATCGATCAACGTCGTGAATATAACGCTATTAAAGAATGCCAAAAATTAGGTATTCCCATCGTAGCCATGCTCGATACTAATTGCGATCCTTCACCTGTTGATGTTCCCATCCCTGCTAATGACGATGCAATTCGTTCCATTAAACTAATTATTGGTAAATTAGCAGATGCTATTTATGATGGACATCACGGTGCTGCTCAATCTGAGTACGAAGATGAGTACGAAGAATTTGAGGAAGAAATGGATGAACAATATGAAGATGAAGAAGATTCTGACGAAGAAAATTCTGAAGAAGAAGAATAATCTTTAACAAGAATTCAGAATCAGGACTCAGAAGGAAAATGTAATGGGGTTTTAATCCCCATGAAGGGATAAGCTAACAATTTTTCTAGATATTTGTTCTACTTTCCTGAATTTTTATTTAATTTAGGAGTGAAAAATCTCTTAAAAATCTACCTCTTTTAAGAAGGTAGAATGTCAAAATAGTTAAGTCAGCGTTTAATAATTTTGAGAAATTAGGAAAAAATAAACATGACAGAAATATCAGCAAAACTGGTTAAAGAATTGCGTGACAAAACTGGCGCTGGCATGATGGATTGCAAAAAAGCGCTCAAAGAGACGGGTGGTGACATTAGCAAAGCTATGGAATGGCTGCGTCAAAAAGGTATTACCTCCGCCGACAAAAAATCGGGGCGTGTAGCCGCAGAAGGCTTAGTTGATAGCTATATTCATACAGGTGGCAGAGTTGGAGTTTTAGTTGAAGTCAACTGTGAAACTGACTTTGTAGCCAGAGGTGAAAAGTTCCAAGCTTTAGTGCGCAATATTGCCATGCAGATTGCTGCTTGTCCTAATGTAGAATACGTCAAAACCGATGATATTCCTCAGGAAATGGTAGCTAAGGAAACCGAAATTGAAATGGGTCGTGATGACTTAGCTAAAAAACCTGATAATATTAAAGAAAAAATTGTTGAAGGGCGCATTCAAAAGCGTTTGAAAGAAATTTCTTTACTCGATCAATCCTATATTCGTGACCAAAATATCACCATTGAGGAATTGATTAAACAAAGCATAGCCGAGCTTGGTGAAAATATTCAGGTAAGACGTTTTACCCGTTTTGTTTTAGGTGAAGGTATTGAGAAAAAAGAAAGTAACTTTGCTGAAGAAGTAGCTGCTCAAACTGGTCAAAAATAAATCATTTTTTATTAGAATAAGTGTTATTTTGGCACTTATTCTAATTTTAAAATAATTCTTAGTAGGGGAGGAGAATATATGTTCTTGCCCCTATTTTTCCTTTACTGTTAATCCTTTTATTCACTATGGTTAGAAAAATTCAAGTAGTTCAAGAAGAAATTAACGATTTAGAAAATAAGGTTGTTGAGATTTATCATCAATTAAGTAATTTATATGGTCAATATATCGAGCTTTTAAGTGAATCGGTACAAAAACAATTAGTTTTGGCAGCTTATCAAATTTCTACACAAAAATATCCAGAAGAATTTCTTAAACTTTCTTTTAGTCAAAGGGAAAAATTACAAAAAAAAATACGTGCAATTAGTAAAGAAATAACCAGAGATTCTCTTAATTTAGAAGCACAAAATGCTATCCCCAAAGAGATAGCTGAACAAATGATTAAGGCAATGCTGGATAAAATGCCTGTTGAACCACAAGAAAATGAAAATCAAGAAGGAAAAATAGTTAAACAATCTATAAATATTGAACAAATAGGGGAACAGGATAATAAACCAATAAAAAATCCTGAAATATTATTTAATTGGCAACAACATTTAGAAATACAAATTAGAGAATTATTAGACCAATTATCTAATAAAGCTAATCAGATATTACAGCAAAATAATATTTTGCCAAGTAAGTTACCTTCTAAATTATTAGAAATGGCAATTAAAGCAGAAGCAAAAGGTGCGCCGATGACTGGGCCACCAAATCTTTTAAATGTCTTAATTGAAGCCAAAAATAATGATAAACCTGAAGATTCTGCTAACATAACTCCTGTTACCGCAATTCATTTACGTTTATCAGAAATAGAATTTGCCGATCCTAATTTAAGCAATCAACGCCATCAAATTCGCAATGTTTTGGCTAGTCTTGCTACTATAAGACAAAAGTACAAAAAAGCACAACGAGAATTGGCGATCGCAGAAGCAGAAGCAGCTTGGCGCTCTAGTTGGTATGAGGAATAGCTATTAGCTTTGAGCAGTTAGCAGTTAGCGGTTAGCTATTAACCAATAACAAATAACAAATAACCAATGACTAATGACCAATGACTCAGGAAAAACCAGATTTTATAAGGTTACAAAAAGCACTTGCTGTAGAAGCAGAGCGAGGATTTACTGATTTAGTCGGTAATCAATACCGTTTCAGCGATTTTTTATTTATTACATTTACTGAAACCTCTCCTCTGACTCATCCCGACGAGCATCGTCGTTGGTTGGAATTGGGGGCAAAATTTGCTCAATATTCTGAACTTACTACTACTCAAAGACGGAGTTTAGTAACTCAAACTCGCAATTATCTCCAGCAAGTACAAAAAATTTTAGAGCAACAAGAAAGCGAGCCACCCAATCCTAAATTACCCCGCACTACTCCTGTAGCAATTTCTGAAACTATTTCTGTTAGCCTAGAACAACCTTTAATTGATTTAAGAGAAGTGGGGCGTAGTCGAGAAAATATCTTTAAACGTCTTGGTTTAGTTACAGTTAGGGATTTACTGTTTTATTATCCACGAGATCATATTGATTATGCACGTCAGGTGAATATTGCTTATCTCGAAGCAGGGGAAACCGTCACTATTGTGGGTACGATTAAACGTTGCAATTGTTTTACTAGCCCCAAAAATAAAAAACTGACCATTTTAGATATTATTTTAAAAGATCATACCGGACAAATTAAACTTGGTCGATTTTTTGCCGGGCCTCGTTTTACCAATCGAGGTTGGCAAGAAAGAATGAAGCGAGAATATCCCGTAGGTGCAGTGGTGGCTGCTTCAGGATTGGTCAAAGAAAATAAATATGGACTCACCTTAGATAA
Source organism: uncultured bacterium (assembly GCA_964413275.1). Classification (GTDB taxonomy): domain Bacteria; phylum Cyanobacteriota; class Cyanobacteriia; order Cyanobacteriales; family JAABRE01; genus JAABRE01. The sequence continues at coordinate 4,619 of CAYPSO010000134.1, forward strand.
TCCAGAAATTGAAGTTTTAGATAGTCATGGTGGCCAAATTGAATCCTTGAAAATAGGGCGTTTATTGCCAGTTTATGCCTTAACTGAGGGATTACCCGCCGATGTGGTACGCAAAGCCATATTAGCCATTTTACCTACCGCTAAACAATTAAAAGACCCTTTACCGAAAAATTTACGCAGTCAATATGGCTTAATTACTTTAAAAGATGCGATCTCCCAAATTCATTTTCCTCCTGATTCTGATAGTCTGAGTTATGCTAGACGGCGGTTAATTTTTGATGAATTTTTCTATTTACAATTAGGCTTTTTACAACGTCGTCATTTACAAAGAAAAACCGAACATAGTGCTCCATTTGTTCCTGAAGGTCAATTAAGCGAAGAATTTAATAAAATTTTACCATTTTCCTTGACAAATGCCCAAAATCGTGTAGTAGGAGAAATTTTGGAGGATTTAAAATCCTCAACCCCAATGAATCGCTTAGTACAGGGGGATGTGGGTTCGGGTAAAACCATAGTAGCAGTTTTTGCTATTTTAGCTGCCATTCAATCCGGTTATCAAGCAGCATTAATGGCTCCTACGGAAGTATTAGCAGAACAACATTACCGTAAACTTGTAAGTTGGTTTAATTTATTGCATTTACCGGTGGAATTACTAACCGGTTCAACCAAGGTTTCTAAGCGTCGAGAAATCCATTCTCAATTGGAAAATGGGGAGTTACCATTATTAGTTGGAACCCATGCTTTAATTCAAGATGCAGTTAATTTTCATAGATTAGGTTTAGTGGTAATTGATGAGCAACATCGCTTCGGAGTTCACCAAAGAGGACGTTTGTTATCAAAAGGAGAATCACCCCACGTTTTAACTATGACTGCAACTCCGATTCCTCGAACTTTAGCCTTAACTTTACATGGGGATTTAGATGTGAGTCAAATTGATGAATTACCCCCCGGCAGACAACCGATTCAAACAACAGTATTGACTAGTAGAAAACGCAAACAAGCCTATGATTTAATTCGTCGGGAAGTGGCACAGGGAAGACAAGCTTATGTAATTTTTCCCCTCATAGAAGAATCAGAAAAATTAGACGTGCGAGCCGCAGTTAAAGAGTACGAACATTTATCGGAAACTGTATTTCCTAATTTTACTATTGGCTTATTACACGGGCGGATGAAGTCAGATGAAAAAGAAAAAGCTCTTAATTCTTTTCGAGATTTAGAAACCCAAATTATTGTTTCCACCACAGTAATTGAAGTTGGTGTAGATGTTCCCAATGCAACAGTAATGCTAGTTGAAAATGCAGAAAGATTTGGTTTATCTCAACTGCATCAATTAAGGGGGAGAGTTGGTAGGGGAGAGCATAAATCCTATTGTTTATTAATGACAGGAAGTAGTAAAGCTGAATCTATGGAAAGATTAGCGGTTTTAGAACAATCTCAGGATGGTTTTTTTATCTCAGAAATGGATATGCGTTTAAGAGGCCCAGGGGAAGTTTTAGGTACTCGTCAATCAGGTTTACCGGATTTTGCTTTGGCTAGTTTAGTAGAGGATCAAGAAGTATTAGTTTTAGCCAGAGAAGCAGCAGAAAAAATTATTTTAAGGGATGCAAGTTTAAACGATTTACCTGCTATTAAAAAAGAGTTGGATTTACGCTATGAAAAAATGCTAGGAGCAAATATTTTAACTTAAGAAGATAGTTAAGAACCAATAACCAATAACCAATAACCTTAACTAAATTGATTTTCTGAATTAAAAATTAAAGTTTTAGTCATTTCAGCTAATTTATTTAATTGTGTTTCTAACTCATTAGCTTCTTTTTGATAATTTAACTTACGTTGTAAAGCTGCTCTAGCTAAATCTTCTCGATTATTTTCTAAAGCTTTTTTAGCGACATTTTGCCAAGTATTTATTTCTGATAAAGTCTGTTTATATTTTGGTTGTAATTGTTCCCAAACTATTTTAATATCTCCTAAAGCATTATCGACAATATTTTGAGCATTATTATGATTAGTAGCTCCTAAAGCCTCTTTAACTGGTTGAACTAAAGTAGGAATTTTTAATTTATTAATAGCAGGAACAAAATCATTAATTTGTTTGCTATAACTAATACCCGTTTTACACCAAGTGGCAAAATGTTCGCAATTATTAAACAAGAAATTATATTTTTGTTCTCCTAATCTACTTTCTGCTCTTTCTACAACATGATGGGGCAAAAAAGAAAAACCTTCTGAATATTCCCGAATATAAACTGTATTACCACGAGCAAAAACACTTAAAGAAGTACGCTCAATAGTTTCGCTAGGTTTACGATAATGAATTACCGTATTATCGCCACAATCAATACCATGATGTTCGTATAATCCCTCTAAATTAATTAACTCTCGATGAGCGTAAATTTGATCGCCTTTAGCCATATCAGGTATTAATTACATTAATTTTTTAATATCGATCGTAAATCCGATTCTACCAATCCCATCAATTTTATCAATTTTACTAAGATTTTTTTAACCAAGCTTGAGTCTTTTGCTGTAGTTTTTGGGTTAACAACCAATAAATAATCCTTACACCAAGGCTAGTACAAACTAATAAAGTTGACATGGCTGCTGCTGCTGCAATATCTCCTGCGTCATCCATATTAACAATCGCAACTGCGGCTAAAGGGAAATTAGAAGGGTAAATAAAAATTATTGCAGAAATAGTAATCATGGCATTAACAAAGAAATAAATACCAATTTCTAGAATTGCGGGTAACGACATGGGTACAGTTACACGCCAAAAAGTTTTATAGAAAGGAACAGACAAAGATGCAGAAACCGCTTCAAATTCTGAATCTAATTGTTTAAGTGCTGTACTTGCTGTTAAAAAACAAACTGTATAAAAGTGAATAATATTACATAAAACTAAAATTCCCATTGTACCGTAGAGGAAATTGAGGGGATTAAGAAAGGCATAATTAGTAAAGGGAATCGGAATAGTTCTTTGATTAAAAAAGAACACATAGGCTAAACCTAATACTAAACCGGGTAAAGCTAAAGGAAGTGTCGAAAGAAAATAATTAACTGCTCTTAACCAAGATAAACCTTTACCTTTTTCGACTAAATATGCACCAACAAAAACTGCGATAGTGCCAAAAAATGCGGTGTGAAAAGCCATACGAATACTATTCCAGTAAGCTGAATAGCCGCCACCACCAACTGTACTAAAGTCATAATGACGCAAACTAAGACTGAAATTGTAAGGCCAAACTTGTATTACAGAAGCAAAAATAATTGTGCCAAAAACAACTATAGCTATGGCAACTACCAAAAAACAAAAAGTAAACATAATGCTGTCTAAAAGTGCATTTGGTTTTGGTTGCAAAGGCACAGCTTTGGCACTAACTAAAGCTGTCTGTCTTCTTTGAATGATACGATTTACCACAAAAGCAATAACCGTAGGTGCTAATAAAAAAACGCTAATGGTTGCACCCATAGAAAAATTTTGCTGTCCGATTACCTGTTTATAAATATCCGTTGCCAAAACATTAAAATCGCCGCCAACCACTTTAGGAACGCCGAAATCAGTAAAAGCTAGGGTAAAACAGACAAAAATAGCACTGATTAAGCCATATTTCACACTAGGAATAGTTATCGTGAAAAATGCTCGCCATTTAGAGGTTTGTAGCACCTCCGCAGCTTCATAAAGACGTGCATCGGTAAGATTCAAAGCGGTAGTTAAAATAACTAAACCTTGGGGAAAACAGTAAAGCACTTCCCCTATAATAATGCCATTAGCACCATAAAGATTAATATCCCAACCAGTAAAACGGTCAAAAAAACCTGTAGTAATAATACCTTGATTACCAAATAAATAAATTAAACCGATCGCATGGGCTAAGGGAGGGATATAAATAGGTAGCATCCCTAAAGTGCGAAAAATTACCTTGCCCCACATTGCTGTTCTCGTCAAAGCATAGGCAAAAACAAAAGCCAGAAAGACAGAAATCAGGGTACTGGCGATCGCAATATAGAGACTATTTGTAAAAGATTGAGCCAGAGAAGGAGTAGTTAGATATTTAATATAGTTACTCAAACCGACAAAATTGTCACTACGGTCTTGAAAACTACGAATTAGCATGGGATAGAGGGGAAATACTACTCCAACTAATAAAAAGATAGTTCCTAAACCCAAACAAGCTCTCATGAGCCAATCTTCAGAGGTGATAATATGTCCTTTTTTCTGGGATTTAACAATTCTAGAATTAGTAGTTATAGTCATTTCATTTACCATTTATCAATGTTTAATGATTACTTGTTTAGTTTCATCCCAACAATAAAGGTTATCTGGAGTTAAATGCATCCCTCCAATCCAGCGATTTATACCATTTAATTCAATATGATTTTGCCTTTGCCGTAAAACATTTTGACCAACAGAAGTTAGTTTTACTTCCTGTTTAAAAAAACCTCGATAATCATCAGAAAAATTAATTAAAGGTTGGGCAACAAACTCTAAATTTACTAAAAAATCAATCTAATTTTAATCAGAAAATACCTGAATTAATTCTGGTGGCAACTGGATTTTAATGGTTGTACCTACGCTCAAATCTAATTGTCGTACTTGATTAATAGAGAAATTAATCGAAAGTGTCTCTTTAGCATTACCTTCTGGACTAAGGGTGACTAAATAAGACGATCCCAAAAATTCAGTTTCTTCAATAGTTGCTGTTACCGTATTGGGTAAAGATACATTATCATCCACAAGAACAATATCTTCTGGACGAATAGCAATATTTATTTTTTCTTTGATAGCAATACCTTTTTGAGGAATATTTAAGCTTAAATTACCACAGCGCACCTTTCCGGGTTCAGTTACTTGAGCAGGCCAAAAATTCATTACCCCAATAAAATCTGCCACAAAAGAAGTATTTGGTCTCTGATAGACAGCATGGGGAGTTCCCACTTGAGCAATGTAACCCTTATTCATTACCACAATGCGATCGCCCATAACTAAAGCTTCCTCTTGGTCATGGGTTACCATTACTGTGGTAACTCCTAACCTTTTTTGTAATTGGGCAATTTCTGTTCTCAGCTTGACCCTAACTTTAGCATCAAGAGCAGATAAAGGCTCGTCTAACAGGAGTAAACCCGGAGATTGTGCTAAAGCCCTAGCTAGAGCTACTCGTTGTTGTTGTCCTCCAGACATTTGGGCAGGATATTTATTTTCTAAACCCTCTAAACCTACTAAATCTAATAACTCGCCTACTCTAGTTTCAATTTGTTGTTTGGGTTGTTTAGTATTTTCTAAGCCGTAAGCAATATTTTGGGCTGCGGTTAAATTGGGAAATAAGGCATAGGATTGAAAGACAATACCAAAGTCTCGCTTAGAAGGTGGTAAATGGGAAACATTTTTACCATCTTGAATTACCGTTCCGCTAGTTTGTTGTTCTAAACCTGCAATAATTCGCAACAAAGTAGTTTTACCACAACCCGAAGGGCCAAGCAAACAAACAAATTCCCCCGGATAAACATCCAAGTGGATTTCCTTGAGGGCAATAAACTTACCAAAATTTTTATAAACGTTTTCTATTTGTAAGTAAGGTTGAGTTTGTTTTCTTTCTGGAATTGATACCTGAGTATCAAATGAAGTTTGAGAATTATTTTGCTGGTTTTTCAGCTTTTTATTTTTCTCTGAAGGATAAGTCATGATTAATTTTTTAGTAGTTCGTGGACTGCTTCGCATTTGCTTACGCAAATGTGGTTCGTAGTTAATTGTTATTAGTTATTCGTTACCT
>CAYPSO010000135.1:0-10346 GCA_964413275.1 uncultured bacterium
CATTGCCCACCCTACTAATGCACACTTTTAACTGAAACAGTCCACTACTGGACTGTTTCATCTAAAATAGGGCAATAGAATTTTGATTGTCTTTATAATTTGGTGGGCATTGCCCACCCTACTAATGCACACTTTTAACTGAAACAGTCCACTACTATTATGAAATCTGGTAAAACCTTTTGGTGGAAATCACCGGATAATTGACAATGGATAATTAATAATTATTTGATTCGGTCTAACACCTGTTCATTCATGAAGAAATCAAATAAAATATGTTCCTTATTGAACGGAACTTGATATAGTAGGTCATTTCTCGAAATAAACATCTCGGCAGACTATTAGTAACGGTGCGTTACCCTGGGGCTAATGACATCCTACCGTTATGAAATCTAGTAAAATCTTTTCTGGAAATTACCTTAATTAGATTAATTTTTCATAAAACTAATTATTTTTTGTGCTGTTAGTTCAGGTTGCTCTAAATGCGGAACATGACCGCATTTCTCTATCCAGATAAGTTCACTATTCTTAATAAAATTAGTGAATTTTTCTGCGTCTTTTATTCCTAATATTTTATCCTGTTTTCCCCATAAAATTAAGGTTTTTTGTTCTATATATTTTAATTTTTCTTTAAAATTACCATAGCCACCACTTTTCGTAAAACTAATTAAACCTTGACTCCAATTATCACATTTTAAATGTAAAGCTGCACATTTTTGAGCGTCTAAACTAGCAAGATTTTTATCAAAATAAGCTGCTTTACTAATATTTTGTCTTACTTTAGGATTACGTAAAAATTCTGTGGCTAAATAATCTAAGGGGGGAAACATAAACTTACCAATTATTGGTTGATTGAGTAAACCTACACTGTCTATTAAAACTAATTTTTCTACTGCTTGAGGATAAGTTAAAGTAAAATCAATAGCAGTAGCACCTCCCATAGATGCCCCTACTAAAATAACAGGTTTCTGAATTAAAGTTTTCCAAAAATAATACAAATGAGTCTTAATTGTTACAGGATTAATAGCAACATCAATTCTTCTTTCAGTAAAACCAAATCCTAATAAATCCACTGCCCAAGTTTCATTTTGGTTAGATAATCTTGGTAAAAGTCGTCTAAATTCTAATAGAGAACTATCGAACCCATGAAGTAGGAGAATCGGTGTACTACGATTACCTTGTTTGACATAAGTAGTAGTAATTGACTCAGTTATTAAATTAGTAAATATTTTTTCACTTTTAATTTGTTGTATTAAGTGAATAGAGGTTTCTTCCGTTAAACATTTGGCTTCTTCTATAATCCAATCAGGCAACATATTAGTTAATAACAAATACAAAAAGATAAAATCAGGGCGAAGTTTTCTCGCCCCTACATTAATTTACCTGTGCAATCATGGTGCGATGTCGAGGACTATTAATAAAAATTTTAGGCTCATTAAAACCAGTTTCTGCACAAATTTCTGACAAATTTAAACTAAAATATTGATCTAAATAAGGTTCTGTACTTTTTAATAAAGTAAGCACATAAGGGGGCATTTTAAGAAAAATTTCTGACTGAGGATTCATATCCATAATAGTAAAATAACCACCGGGTTTTAATAATCTCCTTACCTCTTGAAATATTGCTATAGAAGCATTTTGGGGTAATTCATGAAACATTAAACAAGCTGAAACCAAATCAAAAGATGCCTCTGCTAAACCTGTGGATTCTGCTGCGGCATTTATCCATTTAATTTTATTTTCCTTGTCTTTATATTGGGCTACTGCTAAAAAATAAGGAGACAAATCCATACCTGTTAACTCAGCTTGAGGATAAATTTCTTGTAAAGTAAAGGTACTCATGCCAACACTACAACCTAAATCCAGTATAGTTGTGGGCTGAATTGGTAACTGTTGTTGTAAAACTTTATGATAGCTTTCCCGCAACATAGAATCGCCTTTTATCCCTGCTTCTGGCCATATTTTGGCATGGACAGCGTAGGCTGCTGATTCAACTTCCCAAGCTGCTGTCCAACTTAAATTACCTTTTTCATAGGCATGAAATGAGGTTACATAGTAGTCAGGATAGTTTAAATTAGGATTTTTTACTTTAGCTAACTCTTTGTCCCAGTTATAGGTTTGGAAATTTTTTACATTTTCTCGCCAAGGTACACCCATTGCCTCTGCACGTTCGATCATCATATTACGAGCTTTACTTTTGGCAAAATCTGCTAAAGGTTTAATGGCTAAAACTCCATTAACTATGGTATTTCCGATACTTAATTTTGTCATAATAGTTATAAAAAATTGAAAAAAAAATCTAATCTTAGATTAGGTTTTTTTAGATATTGCTCCATAATATATTAGTCTGAACTAGCTGTGGAGAGCATTGTTGGTAGAAATTGTAATGGAAATTTATTATTTGCGCTATTGTCATTAATGGTAATAAAGCAATCTTACTCACCAAATATCCTCAATCTACTATAATCTAGAATAAGTATCTAAAAAAAAATATAAACTTTACTTATATTTGTAGAATTTTATTTTGGATTAGATTTACATTTTGGAGTTTTATTTATGTTAGTTCCATTGAAGAATAGTTTATGGTCAGCTAGTGATTTAGAAAAACTTGAAGAAATAACCACTTATAACCTGCCTATTAAAATAAGGAAAATGCTTAATATTTTCCAAAGCATTTATAAAACACCCCAAACAAATGGAGTAGTTTTTGAAGTTAAAGAAAATTACTTTATGTTTAATGATTTGAATAATGATTTTCTTTGGAAACTTTACGAAAATAAAATAGAAAAAATATCATTAGAAAACCAATCAATGAATACTTTTACCTTCGCAAATAATTGCTTTTTAGAGAATTAATTTGACTTATAAAAGAAGTATTATTTTTGCTTATTTTTTTAACCGCAATTTTTAATATTTCTTTTATAGTAAAGGATGAATCATAGAGTTTTTTCCCAGAATAAAGCATTTCCTTTTTTTGGGTCTAGTTGATAACCAGCAAATCCGAACTTTTGATATAAATTTCTTGCTGGAATATTTCCCTCTAAAACTTCAAGGGTGATTTTGCAACATTCATGTTCTTTTGCTAATAATTCCGTTGCTTCAAGGAGTTGATAACCTATGCCTTGCTTGCGATAGGTTGGTAAAATCACAATATCGTGAATATTAAGCAGAGATTTGCATTGAAAGGTTGAAAACTGAATAAAACAATTAACTAAACCCACAGCTACATCTTCTTGAAAAGCAAGAATACTAATTGCATTGGGTAGAGAAGATAATTTATTAATCAAATTAGTTTGAGTATATTCAGAAAGAGGTTTGCCACCTCCCATACTGTCCATTGCATAGGAATTAAGTAAATTAACTATAGCTTGAGCGTGAATAATATTTGAGTAATCGGCTCTAATAATTTTAGTAGTCATTAAGTTGGCTTACGTTTTAAATAAGGCAATAATAACAAATCTAACAGCTAATTCCTAACCCCTAATCATAGATTTACAGTAGCATAGATAGTGCCGACTGGTAATTATACCTAGGGGAACTTAACTTGAGAAATTTGGCTCAATAGTTTGTAAGTGGTTGGCATTATTGCTCAGAAAAACTTACATTAGTCATTATTAATTGATCCTAATTCTGTCGTCTTCTTGAAGTTCGGATATTGGGTTTCCATTTTCAGAGGAGTTATGTAATGAAAGTTTGTGTAATTGGTACTGGATATGTTGGCTTAGTAACAGGTGTTTGTCTGTCTCATATCGGACATCATGTTATCTGTGTTGACAATAACGAAGAAAAAGTTAAATTGATGAAGTCGGGACAATCTCCGATTTTTGAACCCGGATTATCTGAATTAATGCAATCTTCTACGGCTTCGGGAAGATTAGAATTTACTACAGATTTAGCTGCGGGAGTCAATCATGGAGAAATTCTTTTTATTGCCGTAGGCACTCCCGCTTTACCCACTGGAGAAAGTGATACCCGTTATGTAGAAGCCGTTGCACGGGGTATTGGCGCTCATCTGGATAATAGTTATAAAGTAATTGTAAATAAATCAACTGTTCCCATTGGCTCTGGTGACTGGGTAAGAATGATTGTCCTTGAAGGCGTTGCTGAAAGACAATCCGAGGGAATTAAAATAGAAGCTAATTTTGATGTAGTTAGTAATCCTGAATTTCTTCGGGAAGGTGCTGCAGTATATGATACCTTTAATCCCGATCGCATTGTTTTAGGAAGCAACAATCAAAAAGCCATCGCCCTGATGCAACAACTTTATCAACCTTTAGTGGATCGTAAATTTGGTGATAATCCTAGTTTACCTCCAGTACCGGTAGTAGTAACCGATTTAAGTTCAGCAGAAATGATTAAATATGCGGCTAATGCTTTTCTTGCTACCAAAATTAGCTTTATTAACGAAGTGGCCAATATCTGCGATAAAGTCGGTGCAGATGTTACCCAAGTTGCTAAAGGCATCGGTTTAGATTCTCGTATTGGTACTAAATTTCTCCAAGCGGGGCTTGGTTGGGGAGGCTCTTGTTTTCCCAAGGATGTCTCTGCTTTAATTCATACTGCGGATGATTATGGTTACGAAAGTGAATTATTAAAATCTGCCGTTAATGTTAACCAACGTCAGCGTGTAGTAATTATTGAAAAATTACAAAATGAGTTAAAAATTCTCAAAGGTAAAGTTATCGGTTTATTAGGTTTGACTTTTAAACCAGATACCGATGATATGAGGGATGCACCATCTTTAAATATTATTAAAGAACTTAACCGTTTAGGCGCAAAAATTAAAGCTTTCGATCCAATTGTTTCTTCTCAAACAGGAATGAGTCAAGCTTTATCTAATGTGGTAGTTGAAACTAATCCAGAAATGTTAGCTGATGGTTGCGATGCCTTAGTATTAGTTACAGATTGGGAACAATTTCTTAAATATGACTACGCCAAAATGGGTAAATTAATGAATAATCCCCTAATTATTGATGGTCGTAATTTCTTAGATAAGGAATCTTTAGAAAAAGCTGGTTTCCGTTACGTTGGTATTGGTAGATAATTAAAAATTATATCAATCCTGTAGGGGGTTGAATATATTGTAGGGGCTGAATATATTTAGCCCCTACACCGTTAATTATTTCATTTGCAGATTTAAGAGGATGTTGATTATCAATTATAAATCATTATTTATTTCCAATTTTTTAATATTAATTACCTTTATTTATTCATTGCTAAGTCTGTTAATTCCTCATCAAAGTAAAGCACAAACAAAAATAGATCCCCTCAGTCGTTGTTTTAATGATTTAATGTATAGACCTAGTTTTCCCGATGCTCCAGAATTAGGTTCTACTCGTACAGATGTTCCCATAGAAATAGTGGAAAAACTTTGTCAAAATGTTAAAACAATTGCCGAAGCAGAAACAATTGTTAGCTGTATGAATAATTTATTATATTCAGGAAAGATACCAATAGTGGGTACTTTTGATTATTCGAGAACAGAAATTAGCCCTGAAGATGCTGCGGTTTCCTGTGGATTAGCAAGTAATAATTCAGGAGATAATCTAACTTTAGATATAAACAAAATACCACCAGAATTAATTAATGAATATCTCACTCAAGCAGATATTAAATATCAAAATCGAAATTATCAAGAAGCATTAATAGATTATTCAATAATAATTGAAATTGATGAAAATAATGTCAGAGCATTTAATAGTAGGGCTGCTGTTAAATATCAATTAAAAGATTATCGAGGAGCATTTGAGGACTATTCTGAAGCTATTAAAATCAATGCTAATTCTATTTATGCTTATTATGGTAGGGGATATTTATTACAAATAATAGAAGAATACGAAAGGGCGATCGCTGATTATACAAAAGTAATTGAACTTGACGATCAGTTTGTTTTAGCTTATCGCAATCGAGGTTTATCTTATGATAAATTAGGAGATAAAAGGAAAGCTAAATCAGATTTTAAAAAAGCAGCTAGAATTTTAAAAAAACAAGATAACATAGAAGCCTACGAAGAAATACAACAATTAATTGATAACCTTGAGGAAGAATAATAAATAAGGACAATTTTAAAAAATGTATCAAAATAGTTGGCAAGAATGGTTTATTTCTATCGGTTATGTTATTTTTTTAGTTTCCATTTGTTTGCTCGTAGTTATGCCTAAAAATAAATAGGGTTTATCGTAGGTAGGGTACGTCAGATAGATAAATTATTATTACTGAAAAATCTGACGCACCCTATATTTGCAGTTATTTTAACTGTACAGGCATCACTAGATAAGTCATTTTGACACCAGCTAAAGGAGTAAAAATCACAGGTTGATTGGCTTCATTTAAGTGCATAACAATTTCCTCAGCCGGCAAAGCTTTTAAACCATCCATCAAATATTTAACATTAAAACCAATTTCCATACTATCTCCCGTAACTTCTGCCGGCAAAGATTGGGTAGCTTTACCAATATCCTGAGCATCTATAGATAAAGATAATTGTTCTTCTTCGCGATCGATGGTAAATTTTACTAAATTATTTTTTTGATCCGCTAACACGGCTACTAATTCCAAAGCATTTATTAATCTTTTACGGTTTACCGTCATCTGTCTTTTAAAATCCCTAGGAATTAATTGACGATAATTTGGGTAAGCTCCTTCTAATTTACGACTGGTTAATCTTTGTCTGCCTAATTCAAACACCACTTGACTTTCATTAACGTGGAGAATTAATTTCTCATTGGATGGATTCGTAGAAAGCATTTTTTCTAATTCCCGTAACGCTCTAGCGGGAATAGTCGCCTCAAAATCTGTTAAATTAATTATTTCAGTTTCTTCTTGTTTCTCACCTTCTTCAGCCTTATCATGGGTAATTTCCGTGCTAGTTTGAACAACGGATAAACGATGTCCATCAGTAGCAGCAAATTCCAAACTATCTTTACTACCGATTAAATGTACACCAGTTAAAACTTGTTTACTATCATCAGTGCTGGCAGCAAAAGCAGCCCCTTTTAATCCTTCAGCCAGTGCTTCAATGGGTAAAGTCAGAGTTTCCCCATCTTTGATCACAGGCAATTCTGGATATTCTTCAGCCCCAATTCCTCTAACTTGAAATTTTCCAGAGGCAGAGATAATCTCTAACATTGCCTCTATTTCATCCTCGTCATCCGGTTGGGATAAAGTAATTTCTCCTTCGGGAAGGCGACTGACAATATCATTAATTAATTTTGCAGGTATAGTGATACTACCTCCCTCTTCAATTTGGGCATTTAAACTGGTACGAATCCCTAAACTTAGGTCAAAACCCGTTAAATTTACAACTCCTGAATCTTCATCTGCTTCTAACAAGACATTACTTAAAACTGGATGAGTTGGACGAGAAGGTACAACCCTACTTACTAAAGATAAATTTGTTTTAAGATCGATTTGACTACAAGTTATTTTCATTATTTATACTAATCAATTAAATCTGAACTACAAAGAAGATTCATTTTATCACTCATATTTGCTGTTTAATTCATATAAAAATAAATTAAAAATTAAACTTAACACGGTAGTATTTAACTTCAATGGAAATCTCAAGCTAAGATTATAATATCCAATCTTATTGCTAAAACACTGGAGTACGGATCATGAATAAATCATATCTGACAATATTCATAGCTTTGTTGTTATTGGCAGCAGGTGGTTGTAAAAGTTCTGACAACGCCGAACAACCTCAACCCATTCCCCCCCCGGAAGAAGTAACCAATAACAATAACGACGAACAACAAAATTTTGAACAACCCGTTGTTGAAGGACAAAAACCAGTATCGACGGTTTTAACTCCTCCTACTAACCCAGATCAAAGGATTAAGGAAATTGCTAAGGGTTCTAGTATTCCTAATCGTAACCCTTTTGATATTATTGTACCCTCCTTTATAACTTCAGAAGACGGGGTTATTATTAGCCCGATTCCTCAACCTAATGGAACTAATGGTAGTAGAAATATAATTCCTCAACCTAATGGAACTAATGGTACAAATATCAGCACATCTACAAGTTCTTCGGGAGACATTTCAACACCATCTTCTAATAACAATAATTCTGTTCCTAAAAAACCATTGGTAAGTCGTTCTTCTTTAAATCAAACACCAACTGTTAAAACAAACACCCCTAGTAATATTCCTGTACCTCCTTCACCTAACTATATTAAGGAAAAAATTCCAGAAAATATTCCTATTGCAACTTCGGGAAAATTACCAACTGGTAAAGGTATTCCTACTCTAAAACCTGAATTTAATCCGGCATTTCCTCCTCTACCTGGCCCTGATCAAGCTAATGGAGTGGCTGTAACTGGTATTATTGATATTAATGGCAGCAAACACGCCATTGTCAAAGCTCCGGGAGAAATCCATAGTCGCTATGTGAAAGCTGGGGATTATTTAGCAAATGGGCAGGTATTAGTCAAAGATATTGATAGCAACAATCCTACTATTGTCTTAGAACAAATAGGGCTAGATGTAGCTAAGGGAATTGCCACAGAAGGCAGTAATTAACAATTGAACCAAGTATTCATTGAGGAGAAAAAAAATTGTGACCTTAACAGCAATTGAACAAAAAAAAGATTACTTCTATGATGATAAATTACCATTGGCTATCTATCGAGAAATAGCTGCTCATTTAGAAAGTATAAACGGGGTTACAACCGGAACTATTGCCCAAGATTCATTAAAGTTTGATTATGCTCAAAGTCAACTAAAAGGTCTTTGGGTTGAGTATCCTCAAGATTTAGATACCGTTTCCCAAGAGCAAATAAAAGCGATTTTAACCTATTATGGCTTAAATTAAGCGATTAAATGCTTTATCCACACCGATCGCACTTCTGACGAACCATACCAGATACCTTTAGCCTTCGGAGAATGTCTCACTCCCTCCACAACTATATTTTTCGCTCCTTCTAAATGAGCGGCACTAATCGGAGTAATACCATCTCCCCAACAATTGCCCTCACCGCAAGTTAATTTGTAGCTATTATAAGCTAACCAACTACCGGGTTTTCTCGCACCATAAATGGCCTTACCTGCTACACAAATATATTCAATCTCAGAATAAAAAGCACCGGGGTAATTATCCCTAACGAAGTCAAGATTTTTTCTTGTCCAACGCTCTTGGCTGATATGGGGCGTGCCTAAAGTAATTAATTTTGCTACTTTACTATGAGCTTGCCAAACTGCTTCGGTTTCTCCGTGAATATTATAGGTTTTTTCTCCTAAATAAATACGGGCAATCCATCCCCCCGCAGAATGACCGATTAAATTTAGTTTTTCTACCTGATATTTATCTAAAATAGTTGTTACAGTGTCATGAATTTGTTTAATAATTGGTGTTACAGAGCGTCCACCAAGGGTTGGATACCAATCCCTCTGACGCAAGGGTACTATTATGGTGGGGATACCTTGTTTATTTAGAGATTCAGCTAAATCCTGATAATCAGTTGCTCTAGCGAAATATCCGGGTAAAATAACTGTCGGTAATGGCATGGATAATTAATGTGAAATTGGGTATTTTATACGGTGTTAGTGTGGGAACAGGCGATCCTGAACTTATTACAGTGAAAGGATTACGCTTATTACAGCAAGCCTCTGTTATTGCTTTTCCCGCAGGAATTGGACAAAAACAGGGCAGAGCAGAAAAAATTATTTCAAATTGGCTTGAACCTCAACAAAAAAAGTTACCTTTATCTTTTCCCTATTTACAGGATAATCAGATTTTAGAGCAAGCATGGGAAGAAGCAGCCATAAAAGTCTGGCAATATCTGCATTTAGGGGAAGATGTAGTTTTTGCTTGTTTGGGAGATATAAGTTTATATAGCACTTTTACCTATTTAGCTCAAACCATTACTAAGTTACATCCAGAAGTTATGGTAAAAACTGTTCCGGGGGTTGCTTCTCCCTTAGCTGCGGCTGCTGAATTGGGGATTCCTTTAACCATTCTTGATGAGCGTCTAGCTATTTTACCCGCTCTTTATTCAGTTTCAGAATTAGAAAGTGTTTTAGCGTGGGCTGATGTGGTGGTTTTATTTAAAGTTAGTTCAGTTTATGAAGAAATTTGGCAATTTTTACAGCAAAATAATCTGTTACAAAAGGCTTGGATCGTAGAAAATGCTACTTTACCGAGTCAAATAATTTATCAAAATTTGGATCGGTTTCCTAATTTAAAACTTTCTTATTTTTCAATTTTAATTATCAAAAAATAAATATTTCTCATTTAAAATAATTGTTAATAATATGACCAAATAATTTTTGTGATAAATTATTGATTTCTTGATTTTGACGCTCCCCGCTCTAAAGAGACGGGGATTCTTCATTCATAGACTCGCCGTA
>CAYPSO010000136.1:0-10039 GCA_964413275.1 uncultured bacterium
TTATTTTTTGATAGAACATTTCTAAAATAAGGATGTATAATTTGAACAGAATAGATAAGTTAAGTATCTTAATATGTATGATTCACGTTGTGGTCTTATTGTCGCCGAATCTAAAACACTTTATAATTTAACATCCTCCTCAGCAAAATGGTTAGAAATATTGGTAGATTGTCCCGGAATACAAGGGCTATTTATCTATAGTTTACCTAACAATTTAAAAGTAGAAATAGGAGATATTGTTAGTATTCCTTTTGGTTCGCAACAAATTGGTGGAATAATTGTTAGAGTTTTGACATCTCTACCATTAGATTTAGATATTAATAGTATTCGAGATATTGAAGATATAATTGTTCAAGGTTTTTTTACTCCTCATTATTGGCAATTTTTAGAAAAAGTCTCCAAGTATTATTATACAGAATTAATCACGGTGATCAAGGTAGCTTTGCCACCAGGTTTATTAAGAAAAGACACCAGAAGAATTAAATTAAATAAACAAAATATACCCGAAAAATATAATATTTTATGCAGTATTCAAGAACAAAATATCATTCAACTTCTAGAAGGACAAAAAAATGGTAATTACAGTGAAAAATATCTAAAAAATAAAGTCAAAGGAGCCCATAAAGCCATTAAAGGTTTAATCAAAAAAGAATGGGTTATTAGTTATCTAGAACCACCCCAAAAGATTAAGCCAAAATTACAAAAAGCGGTGACATTAATAGTTGAAAATTATCCAGAAAAGTTAAGTAAAAAACAAACTACTGTATTAGAAACTTTAAAAAATAGGGGAGGAGAACTATGGTTAAATGATTTAATTAACCATTGCCAAGTTACCCCAACAGTAATTGAGACTTTAGCTCAAAAAAATTTTGTAGTAATCGAATTTAAAGAAAAATTACGTTTATCACAAGAAAAAGGAATCATAAAAGATTTTGAAAAAAAATTAACTCCATCTCAAACACGGGCATTAGAAGTAATTAATAATTTAATCGGATATAATCAAGTTTTATTACATGGCATAACAGGATCGGGAAAAACAGAAGTTTATTTACAAGCCATAGCTCCTATATTAGAACAAGGAAAATCCGTTTTAATTTTAGTACCAGAAATAGGATTAACACCTCAGTTAACAGATCGTTTTACTGCCCGTTTTGGAGATAAAGTTTATGTTTATCATAGTGGACTCTCCGATGGAGAAAGATACGATACATGGCGTAGTATGATTAATGCTGAAGCAAAAATATTGATTGGTACTCGTTCAGCCGTATTTGCACCTTTAGCAAATCTTGGTTTAATTATTCTGGATGAAGAACACGATTCGAGTTTTAAACAACAACAGCCAGCACCTAATTACCATGCAAAAACTGTAGCCAAATGGCGAGCTAAATTAGAAAATTGTCCCCTGATTTTAGGTTCAGCTACTCCTTCATTAGAGACATGGCTAGAAGTACAAGAAAACCATCAGCAAAACCATTATTTGAAATTACCAGAAAGAATTGGCAGTAGTGTTTTACCTGATATAGAAATAGTAGATTTACGTTCAGAATTACAACAGGGCAATAGATCGATTTTTAGTCGAAAATTACAAAATGCCTTAGCTAATATGCACTCTCGTGGAGAACAGGGTATTCTATTTGTTCCTCGTCGAGGCCATAGTACCTTTGTTTCTTGTCGTAGTTGCGGTTATGTAATCGAATGTCCCCATTGTGACGTATCTTTGTCTTATCACTATACATCTGAAGGGGCTACGGAGTTATTAAGATGTCACTATTGCAATTATGCTACCCTACAGCCTCCCCATTGTCCTGAATGTAGTTCTCCCTATTTAAAGTTTTTTGGTAGTGGTACGCAAAAAGTAGTTTTGGAATTAAATAAACTTTTTCCCCAAATACGCTGTCTGCGTTTTGATAGCGATACCACTAGGACAAAAGGCGCTCATCGCCGACTTTTAGATATTTTTAAAAGAGGAGAAGCGGATTTATTAGTTGGTACACAGATGTTAACTAAGGGCATAGATATAGCTCAAGTAACCTTGGTAGGAGTAATTGCGGCTGATGGATTGTTACATTTATCAGATTATCGAGCTAGTGAGCGAGCCTTTCAAACTTTAACTCAAGTGGCTGGTAGAGCCGGAAGGGGAAATAATCCGGGTAGGGTTATTATTCAAACTTATTCTGCTGAACATCCAGTTATAAATGCTGTGTGTCAACATGATTATCAGGATTTTGTCCATCGTGAATTAGAAGAAAGAGAAGCCTTGGGTTATCCTCCCTATGGCAGTTTAATTGTTGTCAAAATTAGCGGTTTAGAACAATTACAGGTACAAGAAACAGCAATTTTAATCGCTGATAAATTGCGTGATTTATCCTTAAATTGTGAAATACTAGGCCCCGCACCTGCTAATGTGATGCGAGTAGCACAGCGTTATCGTTGGCAAATTGTCCTTAAATTTGCTGGAGACATAGAGGAAAATGTAATTGATCTTCAGCAATTACGTAATTATTGCCCATCGTCAATCAGTATGACCATCGACGTAGATCCATTACAATTAGATTAATATTCATAGCTTTTAGCCTCTTACGTGGCTGCGGATGCTGCACGCACTATAAACCGTTTACTTTGGTAAACTTTAGAGCTAAAAGCTAATAGTTTTTAGGTAAATAAAAAATTATTGTTGATAAGTAATGAAAGTAATAGGTTTGATTAGTGGTACTTCTGTTGATGGTATTGATGCTGCTTTAGTAGAAATCAATGGTGATAATCTTAATCTAAAAGCTGAATTGTTAGCTGGTCAAACGTTTCCTTATCCCTTGGATTTAAGAGAGAAAATTTTAGCAGTTTGTGGAGGAAAAGCTATTTCTATGGAAGAAATGGCTGCCTTAGATGATGAGATTGCCTTTCAATTTGCGATCGCAGCTCAAAAAATTCAAATTAATCATCCCACTCCAGCCGAATTAATAGGCTCTCACGGGCAAACTGTTTTTCATCGTCCTCTAATTAAAAATAATGCAGAAAATTTAGGTTATACTCTGCAATTGGGTAGAGGAGCTTTAATTACTCATTTAACCAATACCACAACAATAAGTAATTTTCGTCAAGCGGATATTGCCGCAAGGGGAGAAGGAGCACCTTTAGTTTCAAAAGTGGATGCTTATTTATTGGGTGATGTTAATAAATCTAGGGTAATTCAAAATATTGGTGGCATCGGCAACCTTACCTATCTTCCGCCTCAACAAGAGTTAGACTGGGAAGATAGAGTAATTGGTTGGGATACTGGGCCTGGAAATGCTTTATTAGATTTAGCTGTACAAAAACTCAGTAATGGGGAAAAAACCTTTGATGAAAATGGTGCTTGGGCTTCCCTTGGTACTCCCTGCGAAAGTTTAGTAAATCAATGGCTCAGTCACAACTTCTTTCAAGAGTTACCACCTAAATCAACAGGTAGAGAATTATTTGGTGAAAATTACTTAGAACAATGTTGGCAAGATGCTCAAACAGAAAAACTAAGTTCAGAAGATTTTTTGAGTAGTTTAACCGAGTTAACTGTCGCTTCAATTGTGTTAAGCTATTCTAGTTTTCTGCCAAATATACCTGATGAAGTTTTGCTATGTGGAGGTGGTAGCCGTAATTTGTATTTAAAAGAACGATTAAAAGCAAAACTAAACAAAAATACTAAAGTATTAATAACTGATGAAGTAGGATTAAATGGAGATTTTAAAGAGGCGATCGCATTTGCAGTTTTAGCTTATTGGCGATTAAATGGTTTAGTTAGCGGTAATTTACCTAAAGTTACAGGAGCAAAACAGCCTATGTTATTGGGAGAAATCCATTTACCTATTCATTAACTGATAAGTAAAAATTAATAATGAAAAATGACTCACAGTTTTTTAATGGGACCAGGGCGTTGGATTCTTAAAGGACATTGGTTAGAACGGAATAAAGAGCCTATTATTGTAAAAGGAAAAACAATTATTGCATGGAGTCAAGATGATTGGTTTACTATGGTAACTAAGTTAGTCTTTCCTGATAATGATCCTGAAGAAATTGCTTTTCAATACCGAGGACATCTCAATCTTGGAGACAAACATTATACCTATGTGCTTCAACAAAGTGTTCTTGGTAGAGTAGAAGGTGAGGGTTGGATTGGCCCTGAATCCATAGTTCAGCGTTATTGGGTTTTAGAAGATAAACAACGTAGAACTGGCTTTGAAACCTTTTATCGGCTTAATGATGATACCTATCTAGTTTCCAGTGGAATTTTAGCAGGCCATTACCTAATTAACACTATGGAAGCAATTTTAGAACGTCAACTCTAGCTTATTATGCCATTATAATTATACGATTATAATTATTAATCTCAATTGTCTCAAAGACAATTTTGATTTAATCAATTTATTATTAAACATCTTATTAAATCTTAGTAATTGACGGTAATATTCTCATGACAGACCCTAACATTGGACGTTTACTCGCTAACCGCTACCACCTCGTCGATATGGTTGGCGAGGGTGCTATGGGTCGAGTTTATCGTGCCGAAGATTCGGTATTAGGTGGCGTAACAGTAGCCATCAAATTTCTCTCCCAAATGTTATTAAATGACAAAATGCGGGAGCGTTTTGAACGAGAAGCAACTATTTCTGCTCTTTTAGGCGAAAAAAGTATTCACATTGTCCATGTCCGAGATTATGGCGTTGACAATAATGATATTCCTTTTTATGTAATGGAATTTCTCCAAGGACACAGCTTAAGCGATGTAATTCAGTCAGAAGATATCGATCTTAAGCGTTTTTTCATTTTTATGCGTCATATTTGCTTAGGAATGAGTGCTGCTCACCAGGGGATTATGTACAGGGGTGAACTTTGTCCCATTATTCACCGAGATATTAAACCTAGCAATATCTTGGTTATTCAAGATCGGACTATAGGCGAATTGGTCAAAATTCTTGATTTTGGTATTGCCAAGTTAATTCAAGCAAGCGGTACTATGACTCATTCTTTTATGGGTACTTTGGCTTATTGTTCCCCCGAACAAATGGAAGGTAAGGAGTTAGATAATCGCTCGGATATCTATAGTTTAGGGGTCATGATGTATGAAATGTTAACAGGAGAAATGCCCTTACTCCCGGATAACTCCTCTTTCGGTGGTTGGTATAAAGCTCATCATTATGCTGAACCAGAGCCTTTCGATCCCGATTTACAAATTCCTACACCGATACAAAATTTGGTTATGAAAGCCTTAGCCAAATCCCCTGATGATCGTCCTCAGAGTATTAGTGAAATTATGGATACTATTGAAGCTATTAGTAGTAATACTAAGGTTAAAGGAGGTTCTCAAACTCCTAGTTTTGCTCTGCCTGCCAAGAATGATGTTGAAGAAGCAACCAGAATATCAGCCCCTTCTATTAATGAAATTTGTTTGCAGTCTTCTTGGCCAAAAGATAAACCTCAACAAAAAATTGTTTTCCCTCGTTTAATCCGGACTCCTGAAGGTATTTATACGACTCTTTGGGTAATGCTAGATCACCAAGACATTATGAAACGAAAAACTAGCACTCGTTACAATCAATTTCTCTTTTTAACTAATCCTCATCCTATGGTTTTGTGGATTACGGTACTTTATAACGAACAATATGGCCCCCGTTGGCTTCCCTGTTATCTTGATTTGAAAACCCCCGCAGGACAGCAATTAGCTAAAATTCTTGCGGAAACTGGTTCTTATCGCATTCTCTTTTTCTCTTTAGGCGAACCGGGGCGTTGTCAAAATGTGATGACTTCGACTATTGCCCATAGACAATGCCGAATGTTAAATGATTGGGTTACAGTGAGTCAGTCGATCAAAAATGCGAATAAGCCTCAAATTAGTAAAAAGAAACTTAAAGATGAATTTGAAAAACTAAAACCGAAAGTTCTTATTAAACTTGAAGCTTTACGCTCTGGAAATACCGATATTTCAGGTTAGATAATTTTGGTTTGTAGTTGGTACTAAAGCCCTAAGGGATTAGTTTATATATTATTTTTTGGTGGGCAAAATATGCTTTGAGAATTTCGGGTAAACTTGATCTGTTGGTTTTGCCCACCCTACTTTAAGTGGTACTTTGTGACGGCTTTAGCCCTCACTACAAACTTAAATATTTTTCAACATCACGGCTTAATTTTTGAGTCCAATAATGGGTAAGCTCGCCATCTATTGCTTCTACCATCACCCTGATTACTGGTTCTGTACCCGAAGCTCTAACTAAAACCCTACCATCATTTCCCAATGACTTTTCGGCTTCTGAAATGGCGTTTTGTAATAGTTCGCATTCTTGCCACTTAGCCAAAGATTCTTGATTATCTAAACGTATATTATTCAATAATTGGGGATAGGTAGTAAAACTTTGATTAATTAATTCACTTAAAGAAACTCTATATTGATTAATTAAAGCGGTTAAATGTAAAGCTGTTTGCAAACCATCTCCAGAAATACCATAATGATGACAGAGAATATGTCCTGATTGTTCGCCTCCTAACATCGCACCAGTGCGCCACATTTCTGCTTGAACATATTTATCTCCCACATCCGTACGAATTAATTTCCCTCCAAGTTTCTCCCAAGCTCTTTCAAAACCTAGATTAGCCATCACTGTTCCAATTAACAAATTATCAGGGAGTTGTCCTTTTTCCTGAAGATGTTTACCCCATAAATATAAAATATAATCCCCATCTACTATTCTGCCCTGGGAATCAACGGCCATAACTCTATCTGCATCGCCATCAAAAGCAAATCCTAAGTCTGCATTATGATTTTTAACTGCTTCTTGGAGATTTGCTAAATGGGTTGAACCACAATTGACATTAATTTTATTGCCATCTGGCTCGTTATGTAGAGCAATAACCTCTGCTCCTAGTTGTTCAAAAACTGAGGGGGCAATTTGAACCGAAGCACCCCAAGCTAAGTCTAAAACAATACGCATTCCTTCTAAATTAAGATTATGGGGAAGGGTATTTACTAAATGTTCTAAATAATCTTGGATTAAATAACTACGATGATAATTTTTGCCCCAAATACTGGTGATTTTTGGATATTGAATATTATTGATTGTTCTGATTTCAGTTTCTATGGCTTCACTAATAGCTTTATTTATTTTTGTGCCACCCTGTCCAAAAAATTTAATCCCGTTATCTTCAGGTGGATTATGACTCGCAGAAATCATAATTCCCCCTAAACCTTCTGTAACTTTGGTAAGATGAGCGACACAAGGGGTAGGGCATATGCCTAAATACCAAACTTCTATGCCCGCAGATGTTAACCCCGCAGCAATAGCCGCAGCTAACATATCACTAGAATTTCTGGAATCTTGTCCTAAAATTATTGGTGCTAGTCTATCGCTGTTTTGTTTAAGAACTTTCCCCGCACACAATCCTAACTGTAAAGCAAAGGATGCAGTTAATAAGTCTCCTGCCTTTCCACGAATACCGTCAGTACCAAATAAAGGAGTATTAGGTAAAAGCAGTCTCTGATTTTGTCCAGACAAACTCTTTTCAGAGTTTAATTGTCCGAGCAAAGGGGTAATAACCATAATTAAATTTTCCTCACACAATTTAGGAGTTAACTATTAATAGTTAACCTTTAAAATATATCAATTTCAATTTAAGTCTATACCTAAAAAATAGTATTTTCTACTTTTCTCTAAAAGTCAATAGTAGTAGAATATTATTTTAGCCATCTGTATTTTGTTGTAATTTCTGTCCTATTCTAGGTTCAGTGCCTTCAATTAATCGCTGGATATTAGTTTTATGTTTGGTAATTACATAAAAACCAGCAAGAAGGGCAAAAACTTGATAAGCCAAAGGTTGTGCTAGAAGAATCATTAAAAAGTTAACTGCTAAAGCTCCACAAATAGAACTTAAGGAAACAATTTTAGATAAAGATAAAACCAGTCCAAAAGTTGCTAAAGTTCCTAATGCAACTAGAGGATTAAGCATAAATAATATTCCTAAGCTAGTAGCAACAGATTTGCCTCCAGTAAAATTGAGAAAAATTGATTTACTATGTCCTAATAAAGCAGCAATTCCTGCACTAATTATTAACCAAGATTGCCAATTTTCTGGTAAAGCTATTAATTGTAAATGATAAATTAATTTAATTAAACCAATCGCAAAAGCCCCTTTTAAAATATCAATAAATAATACAAATATGGCAGCTTTTTTACCTAAAGTCCTTAAAATATTAGTCGCACCAGTTGATCCTGAACCGTATTCCCTAATATCTATACCTTGCAAATATTTTCCTGTTAAATAACCAGTGGGCATTGAACCTAACAAATAAGTAAGTATAATTAAAACAATAGAAATCGATCCAGGTACAATCATGGGGTGACTCAAACAACTCTACAGATGAAATTTTATCAGGGATTGGTTATTTTAATAATTAATAATGAAAACTGAAAAAGCTAAAAGCTAAAAGCTAAAAACTATAGCTAGAAAATTCATTAGGCTCAGTGGCAAATGCTAACCAGAGAGGAAATTGTAATAAAGATAAACTAATTTGATCCTCAGTTTCGTCAATAATAATTAAAGGCAGTTGTTTTTGTTTTACTAGACGTTCAGCTTTTTGTACCACTGCTTCAGTATCTTCAAATAATACCACCCCTCTTTCTGGACCAAAATCACTGCGAGAAATTCCTAAACAATCTTGAAGGCCTCTGCGCCATTCACCTAGTCTTTCAGGAGTATTAGCTAAAATAAGGGTTTTTAAGCGATCGCCATATAAATTATACAAGACAGAAACCGTTGCAGAAGCTACCAAAATATTTTGCAGACGACTACCCATACTGCGAATTACGCCTCTACCACCCTGTGTAAAGAACCAATTTTGAACCCGCTCGGCGTGAATAGGTTCAAAAGTACGACGTAATTGCCAAGGTGGCCCGTAATAATCAGGTAAACTGCGGTATTGATCCAAAATAGTCCTAATTTGTCGTTGCTGTTGCTCAAAACCCTGTTCAATAAATTGAGGATTGGGGGCTGATGTTTCAGAAACAGTTTCTAAAATAGGATTTTCATTCATTTCCCATTCGTCTTTTATGGGTAACTCTAACTGTTCAGCCGCCGCCGCTAAATCCTGAAGACTACCAACCAAATAATCTTTAAAACCTTGAACTCGAATCGCTAAATCTTGGGAAACTCCAGCAAAAGTAGTACGCATTTCTTCCCTAATTCTGTCTCGACGGCGTTCTAATTGTTCAACAGATATTTGTAATGTTTGTTTACGCTGTTCTAATTCATTAACAGATTCGGTTATCATCCGCCCTAAACTAGCTTCTAATTCAGCCATTTGCTCGGATAATAGTTTATTTTTAGTATTTTGTAACTTCTGAATCTCTTTTTGTAAACTTTCTTTTTGGGTTTGTAAACCAGTAATGGTAGCCTTAAAGTTTTCTATTTGCTGATCCATTAACTCTGGTTTATTTTGCTTAGAAGAACTAACATTTTCACTGGCTTTAACTTTTTGTTCTTCTTGTGGAGTTGACGGATTATTTTCTGTGATTTTTTGAGTTAAATCTGGTTGTGAATTATCTGATGATGTCATGCTGATATTTTAGTTTTGACGAGGGCAACGTTGTTCTAAACAGGCGATTAAGGTTTTGGGATCGAAAATAATAGGTAAAAAATGAATACTTTTTACTTCTTTAAAATAAAACAAAATTGGGATTTTAGTCCAGAAAATGCGCCAATTTGACCAATCCGCATAGGGAAATCTTCTAATTAAGTTTTGAGAACGATAAATATCTAAAGCAGTTTCTGTAAATCTCAGTCTAAGGGTAACTGTTTGGATTAGTAAAAATAAACCAAACAAGGATAGTCCTAAACCAAGCCAAAGTTGAACTATTAACAAAGGAACAGCAACTACAATTAAAAAAAGAGGAATATTATAATTTGGCGATAGTTCGACTATTTGATTATTGCTAGTTTCAGATTGAGTAGTAATCATTTTATTTTTTTATTTATCAATATGAATATTTTAAGAAAATTAACCGATTAGCTTTTAGCGATTAGC
>CAYPSO010000137.1:0-9757 GCA_964413275.1 uncultured bacterium
AGACTATATTCCTTTTCTTGTCTAGCTTTTATCCTTCTTTGTCACCCCTTCAGCACATAAAATTAATTATATACACATCTTTTAGAGCTAAAAGCCGATAATAATCTCTGGATAAAAATTTTAGACGAGTGGTGGGCATTGCCCACCCTACAACTAATTTTGTGTAGGAACTTATAGGAGTTGAGGAGTTCAGAAAATTCTACACTTCTATACTTCTATAGTTCCAAAAACTGGCAAAAGAAGCATCAATATCTGTCTCAAGCAGAGAATAAGCTTGTTCAAAACCTCCTAATTTCAAGGCTTCTTGTAAAGAAGACAAAATCCAGTTTAGAGAATCTCGATCATACAAATCATTTTTCTTCGCTTCTCCATAGGCAAGATAGAGCCGAAAAATTTTACTGATTAATTCATTGTTAGTAAATTCTTGAAGTTTTTTGAAACTAAAACTCCCTGCTTCGATTTGTTTGATACATTTATCTAGGTTCATGAGAAGACCTCCAAAACTTAACTAGAATCTTTGGCACATTTCTCCTCACCCTAAATTCATTATATTGTTTATCTTGTTAGAATTATAAGTCAAGCTAACAAGTTGAGATACACTAGATCAGGCATCTCCAGAATAGGTTTTAAAATCTGTTCTGAAGTTATAAAACTGCACTAAAAGTCAAATATATTATTCTTATGGTTAGCGAATTACAACAAAAAAAAACTCAGCAAATACATTTTCCTGAAACAGCACCCGCAGCTAGTCCTGTGTTTTTCCGTACCTACAGTCGTAAGGATAAACAAGAAAGAGAGACATGGGAACAAGTTTGCGATCGCTCAATTCAAGGATTAAAAGAACTAGGATCGTTAAATGCCCAGGAAACAGAATTACTCTACAGAATGATGTATCCTCTTAAGA
The DNA here is from genome assembly GCA_964413275.1 of uncultured bacterium. Taxonomy (GTDB): domain Bacteria; phylum Cyanobacteriota; class Cyanobacteriia; order Cyanobacteriales; family JAABRE01; genus JAABRE01. Next base: position 905 of record CAYPSO010000137.1, read on the forward strand.
GTCTGCCTTCTGGACGTTGGTTATGGGTGGGCGGTACAGATTGGATTAAACAAGAACAAAATTTTTCCGGTGCTTATAACTGTACCAGCACCAATGTAATTGATTGGGAAGCCTTTGGTTTAATGATGGACTTGGCGATGCAGGGATGCGGTACAGGTGGTGTACTTGAGCCAAAATATATTGATAAATTACCTGTAATCACAAATAAGCTAGAAATAAGCATAGAAGGAGAACTCGGTTCAACTCCCATTGCAGAAAGAAGGGAACTAACATCCGTAAAAATTTTAGGGGATAAAGTATATATTAATGTTGGAGACTCTCGTCAAGGTTGGGTCAAATCCTATCAAAGCTTATTAGAAATATCTAGTGATACACGATTTAATGGCCTTGTCGAAGTAATTATTAATTTAAGTGATGTGCGCCCTGCGGGTGAACCTTTAAAGGGTTTTGGTGGCGTAGCTAATCCTGTTAAATTAACAGATTTATATTATCGTTGTAGCCGAATTTTAAACGCAGCAGTAGGTAGAAAATTAAACTCCGTTGAATGTTGTTTGTTAATTGATGAAGCAGCCGTCACCATAGTGGCAGGTAATATCCGTCGCTGTATTCCGAATGGTGCATTGGTTTATAGTGAATCTGGTTTAGTACCTATCGAAAAAATTAGGATTGGCGATCGCGTTTTAACTAGCAAAGGTTTTTATCCTGTTACTAATTTCTTCGATCAAGGTGTACAGTCTCTTTGTCGTATTAAAACCCAAGATAGTTACTTTGATTGCACACCCGATCATAAAGTTGCTGTATTGGAAGATGTATATGGTAAATATCGAATGATTGAAGCTAAATATCTCACTGAAGGCGATCGATTAGTTTTTTTACCACAATCTATTCCGGGGACTGCAACAGAATTACCAGAATTTAAAGATAAATTAGTATCTTACGCAAAAAAAATTACTATTCCTGCTCTTACATCTGATATAGCATATTTTATTGGCTATTTACACGGTGATGGTTCAGTTGGAAGTGATGGTTCGCGAGTAAGATTTCGGATTTCTGAAGATCAGCAACAAATAATAGATAAGCTTGTTAATGTTGGACAATTATTTGGATTAAATACTTATACTCTAAGAACACCAGAGCAATGTAAGGCTAAAGCTTTTGAATTGCAATTTAATTCTACTGCGCTGAATCGATATCTATCTCAATTTAAACAAGCATTTAGTTCTATTCGTATTCCAGATTGCATATTACTAGGAACTAAAAATATTCGTGAAGCTTATTTAGCTGGATTGGCTGATGCTGATGGATGTTTTAGTCAACCGATATTAGTTGCATCAGTTTATCCTGACTTTTTACGTCAAGTTCAAGCAATTTATGGATCATTAGGAATTACAACTCGTCTATGTGAGTCTATTCGTAAACGCACAGGAAAATGGGAAGGCGAACTTGTAACTGTTGGCGAAGCAGCATTTGAACAAACATTGACTTTGTTTTCTGTTTATTCATTACGTTTTGCACACAATAATAGATCTCGCCCTAAATCTTTTAAAGATCATGGATTTCCTAAAGAAATGGTTAAATCATTGGTAAATACTCCTCAATATCACTGGGGTAAAGTTCACAAGCTCAGGACTTTACCTACTGTTAAAAAGTATATTCCTGAATGTACTAATCTAATCCCCATCAAGGTTAAATCAGTAGAATTAGATGTGCGAATTGCTCATACTTACGATCTCGAAGTTGCTTCTATTCATGAATTTGTTTGTGAAGGTATTCTAGTATCAAATAGTGCCGGTATGAGACAAGGTTCGAGTGAGGATGAATTATTTAGTACCGCAAAGGATAATCTTTGGCAACAAGATAAAAATGGTAATTGGCGCATAGATTCCACCAGAGATGCTTTAAGAATGGCCAACCACACCAGAGTATTTCACCGTAAACCTACTTTAGAGGAAACTATTAAGGCTGTTAGAAAGCAATACTACAGTGGTGAAGGTGCGATTCAATATGCTCCTGAAGCCATTTTAAGGAGTAATATTGATTTATTCCCTAATGGGGAAGTAAGAGAGGAATTTAGTCAAGCTTATCTCCATAACCAAGGTAAGGAATGGTTACAAAATCATTATCCTGAAATGTCTGAGAGAGAAATTAACCATCGTTTAGGCAGATACGGGTTAAATCCCTGCGGAGAAATTCTAGGTGCTGATTTTCACTGCAATCTTTCCGAGATTCATCTCAACCAAATAGATCCATCTAATTATCAAGATCAAGATGACGCTTTTAAAGCTGGTGCTTTATCTGTGGCAACTCTTTTAAATCATCATTTTCCTGTGGAAAGATACCGTTATAGTCGGGAAATAGATCCTATTGTGGGTGTGTCTTTTACCGGATTATTTGATTTCTTTGTTCATGCTTTTGGAGTTGAATGGCTACAATGGTGGGCTCAGGGCAGACCAAATTCCACAGTCGGTATTGCCTTTAAACAATCAGAGGCTGAATATTTAAACCGTTGGCGGGAATCGGTACACCAAACGGTTTGGGATTATTGCGACAGACATCAATTACACCGTCCTAATCGCTGTACTACAATTCAACCTAGTGGGACAAAATCACTCCTTACAGGAGCATCTCCGGGGTGGCATCCTCCTAAGTCTCAAAGATTTATTCGCCGTATAACATTCCGTAAAAACGATCCTGTTGCCCTAGCTTGTTTTGATTATGGTTACAGTATTGTGCCTTCTCAGTCTGATAAGGACGAAAATGGACATTTACTTCATGATGCTTTCGATCCCCGTTGTACAGAATGGTTAGTAGAAATACCTACAGAAGTATCTTGGGCGAATCTACCCGGTGCAGATGAAATTGAAATTGGTAAATTTTCAGCTATGGCACAGTTTGATTTTTATATGCAAGTTCAGAAACATTACACTACCCATAATACTTCAGCTACTGTTGAGCTTAGGGAATCGGAGATTGAACCTTTAGGTCAAGTCCTATATGAAGCGATTAAAAATGATGAGGGTTATATTTCTGCGGCTTTACTGGCCAGATTTGACGATCATCAAACCTTTCCTCGTTTACCTTTTGAACCCATTGATAAAGAAACTTATAAGAAACTAACTCAGGAGGTTATTGAAAGAAGAAAAATAGCTGATTTTCATCAAGCTTTAACCAATTATGATTCAGGATATTTAACAGAAGCAGGGCCCGCCGGATGCGATTCTGATAAGTGTTTGTTGCCCGAACAAACTCCTGATTCTTAATAAATAATACGAGTAGTTACACAAAAAATATTGGTAACTACTCATATTATTTATCTTGATGAAATATTAATCACAATAATTCGATACTGTTGAAAATTAACACAATGTATCATTGAATTAATTGAATTAGGTTTTGCGTTTATAACTATATATGACAGTATCTAAGGTGGCATATTAGTTAAGCAATTTTATTATTTATTTGATTAAATTATAAGTATAAAGATTACTACTAAGAACATAAAAGGAGTCAAAGTCATGCAATTTTTTACTAAAGTTGTTATAGCCATTAGTATTACTAATTTAGCTGTTATTTTAGGTTCTAATGCAACTTTTGCTCAAGAAAAATTAGCAGAATCAATTCAAATCAATCAAGAAGAAAACTTAATTAGCCAAAATATTTATAGTCGTCCAAAAAACAAAGAAAACTATATTGGAGGTGGTTTATTATTAGGCGGAGAAGGAGATTTTGTTGATTTTGCAGTTATTAGCAAAGTGAAATTATTTAACCTTGGTTCTTGGGGTACTATCTCTACAAGACCATCAGTTACCTTTACCGATGGAGATGTTGGTTTCAGAGTTCCTGCTACTATTGATTGGCGTAATCTCAGGAATTTTAACAACAAAGTAGTTCCTTTTGCTGGTGTAGGAGCAGCAATTGATTCTGATGGAGATGCTGATTTAATGTTAATGGGAGGTACTGACTATAAATTAAGTCGTGATTGGACAGTAAATGGCGGTGTAAATGTCCTGTTTCTCGGTGATACAACAGTAGATGTTACCCTAGGAATTGGCTATAATTTCTAGATGATAGATTTAGCTTTTATGATTAATAAATTAAACTCTGAAAGTTAAATCTCTAACTAGGTATTAATACTAAATTTCTCTTCAAGTTACTTAAAGTTACTCAAAATAAATAATAGTTTAGTCTTGAAGATAAGCCATCAACTAAAATTAAATTAGCATAAATTTTGAATAAATAAGGATTAAAATCATGTCTGAATCTTCTTTTAAACGCAGCGATATAATTGGCAGACTAATTCTAGATTACCAAAGTACAGAAGAACTAGGTAAATTTGAAGACATCTTATTAGATATTGAGCGGCATCAAGCCCAAGGTTTTACCTCTAAAGCAGGCTTATTAGGAAGACAAAAACAAGCCTTTCTTTGGAGTCAAATTAAAACTATTGGCGAAGATAGTATTTTAGTTGATTTTGAGCCAGAAACTCAAATCGAATTTCCTGATTCAATTAACTCTTTAATTGGTTACGAAATTTGGACAAATGCTGGTAATAAGGCAGGTGTTGTAACTGATTATTTAATAAATTTTGAAGATGGTAAAATAATTAGTTATTTGTTTACTTCTAATGGTTGGAAAGGCATTACTGATGGAGTTTATTGTTTATCTCCAGAAGACGTTGTTAGTGTAGGTAGTAAACGTTTAATTGCTAATAATGAAGCAGTAGAAAATGCTCAACAATATGCAGAAGGAATAGGAGCAACAATTAATAAAGTTACTGAATTTATTAAAGAAGATTATCAGAAAACTCTAGAGGATTTGAATGTAGCTAAAGAAGGAACTCAAGTCTTAGCTTCTCAAGCTAGTGAAAAAACTCAAGTTTTAGCTTCCCAAGCTACGGAAAAATTTCAAGAAATAACTCATCAATCTGCCTCTGAAGAAGACGAAAAACAACTTACTTCAGCTTCCGCAGAATCAAATGCAAAGATTGTTGAGTCTGAAACAGATTCGGAAACTGTTCAATAAAATGGCAGTCTAAATCAAGATAGCAAAATCTTCCAGCTAAAGAGAAGATTTTGCTTATTTATTTTAAAAATAAAATTGAATACTTATGACTAATAATCAACCTGAAATAATAGCTAATTCTGAGCAAGAAAGGCAATTTAGTATTTGGTCAGATTTAAGAGCAATGAAATTAATTAGCCAAATGCAACAAGATATTAAAGACTTAGAAAAATCAAAAAATCGACTACAATTATTTTTGATAATTACCATCATAATTTTTAGTGTTGGTTTGGTAGGATTAGGTACTGTTGTTTCAATTAATTCTAATCAAATACAACAATTACAAGAATTATCTATTCGCAATTAAACTATTACTCCTATGAACTCTAACATTGAGCAAGATATTTCTAATCAGCTAGTTAATGAAAATAATGAGGATACTAATACCATATCTTCAGGTAATGAAATTAACCAAATAGTTAAAAATTCTGAGTCTAATTGGCAAACACTAGCTCGTGAATTATTAGAAATTAAATTGGAATATTTAACTGAAGTAGAGAAAAAAGATCAAGAAATTAAACAGCTACATTCTCAAGTTAAATGGATATTAGTTTTAATAGGGTTAGGAGTAATATTATTAACCGGTAGTGCTGCTTGGTTATTTTATAGATTAGATTTATCTAATTATCAAGTGAATTATTTAAAACAAGAAGAAGAAATTACAATTCTTAAAAATGAAATACAATCGATCAAAAATAAAATACCTGATAATATTGAATCAATAGAAAATAATTATCAAAAATTAAATACTATTGAACAAAAAATTATAAATTTAGAAGAAAGGCAAGTTTATCTTGAAAAAAACTCTCAGAAAAAAGAACAAACAATGACTATATTAATAGAAGCATTGCAAAAATTAATTGATGCAGAAAAGAACAATAATCTCGATCAAGATTCTAATTCTCAATAATCTAAAAATAGCAATTTAAAAATCATAATCATTTATTGCAATTAAAGCAGTTTTCAGGTAAATAGACTACTGGACTGTTTCAACTAAAATAGGGCAATAGAATTTTGATTGTCTTTATGATTTGGTGGGCATTGCCCACCCTACTAATGCACACTTTTAACTGAAACAGTCCACTACTGGACTGACCCACCTTAAATGTTGCTTTAGGAAAATGATATAATTCACATTATTTAATGTTTTCAACCCATAGTTTAATGCACAATTTTAGCTGGGTCAATCCACTAGATTAATTTATAAAGAATAATCACCTTTCATAATCGGAATACCTTGAGGTTCATCCATATCAGGTTTAGGTTCAACAGTAATTACTAGAGAATTAGCCTGATTAACAATATTGTCAGAAAATTCCAGATGAATTTTACCTTGTTCGTCAGGAGTAAAATCAGCACAACCGATTTTTTTACCGTTAGAGACTGCCCACAGGGTATATACTTGATTTCCTGAAAGGGGTTTTAAATTCTGTAATACTAAAACCGCTTTTTGCTGTTGACGGGCAATTAATAAACTTCCTGAGGCAGTAGGTAATTCTTCCATACCCTTAAAAGAGACTAAAGTATTATCAGACTTTTCCATTAAGGCCATTAATTCTTTGCCTGATTGTAATTGATTATCTATCAAAGCAACTTTTTGTCGGAGACTATAATTATTGATGCCTAACCATAGGGTACTCACACCTAAAGCAATAATTGCACCAAAAATTAAACTTAAATTATTCTTGGGTGATTTGCTAGAAGATTTATTAGTTTTAGTCTGGGCAAAAATTTTGCTGCGTAAGTCAGATTGGGGAACAATATCCTCCGATAAACCATAGGGAATTAGGTTTAAAGCTGTTTCTAACTGTTTAACTTGTTCTCTGATTTGGGGATTAGTTGCTAATTGTTCATTGAACCAAGCTAATTCTACTTCATCGAGATCCCCTAGAACATATCCAGCCAAAATTTCTTCTAATTTTTCAGATTCAGGATTGTTAGTCATCTCTAATTAAGTATATTTTCTAAATTTTGTTTAAGTTTTAATAATCCTCGCCGACTATGGGTTTTTACTGTTCCCAAGGGAATATTTAAACGTTCGGCGATTTCCGATTGGCTTAATCCTTGATAATAAGATAGCTCAAGAATTTGACGCTGATTAGGCGATAAATTTTCCAGAGCATTTCTTACTTTTTTTGCTCTTTCATCTATAGATACGGTTTCGATCAGATTGGTGGGATCGTTTTTACCTATTAAGTCTTTCATTTTTCCTATATTTTGAAAAAATTGACCTTGAGAGCGTTTTGAGCGTAATTTATCAATTGTTCGCGATCGCGTTAGTGTCATTAAATAGGTATAAAATGAACCCCGTTGAGGATTATAATTCGGATGTTCTTGAAGACTCAGAAAAATCTCTTGGGTTAAATCCTCGGATTCTTGGCAATTATTTAAAATTTTATAAATTAAACGATAAACAAGCAATCCATAGCGATCGTATATAATTTCTAAAGCAGCACTATTTCCTTGGGAAAATGCTGAAAATATCTCTTCATCAGACTGATTTTTGAGAGTATTGTTACTTATCTTTCCTGAGTCATGAATTTTTTTAGCCACATTCTTGTTAAATAACTTAATATTATTTTGCCGATTTAAAGAATTGATAACTTCCATTGATTTTCACAAAAACAACTTTAGTTATCACTAAAATTATAACTAAAGTTAAATATACAAAAAATTAAATTTCCGATTTATGTTCTGAGCAAAGAGACATAACTAATTAGTTTCTCTCCAAATGTTCTAATATAAATTGAACATGACTAAGATAGGAGCTATTTTCCATATAAGAAGGGTCAAGTCTGCCTTGATCAATAGCTACTTTTACTAAACTTTCAGCATCAACTTCACCGGATTTGGTAGCTGTTAATAGTCCAGAATAACTAGGAATACCTTGTTGTTTAAATTGACCTTGATAACTAGAATGCACCAAATTAAAAGGAGTAATATTTCCCATATTATTCATGGTGGTGTTACTCGTCATTGTTATTTTTTCAAGTTTTTCATTAGCCATAACTGGAGCAGTAATAGCAAGAGTAAGGGCTAAAGTGGTTGCTATTTTTAAAATTTCATTTTTCATGATTGATTCCTGATTTGTGATATTTTTTAAGTAATTTCGATTGGGATTAATTTTGGTAAAAAAACTAAATTAATTAGTCTGTATCTAAGCGATCTAATATAAATCGAACATGACTAAGATAGGAGCTATTTTCCATATAAGAAGGGTCAAGTCTGCCTTGATCAATAGCTACTTTTACTAAACTTTCAGCATCAACTTCACCGGATTTGGTAGCTGTTAATAGTCCAGAATAACTAGGAATACCTTGTTGTTTAAATTGACCTTGATAACTAGAATGCACCAAATTAAAAGGAGTAATATTTCCCATATTATTCATGGTGGTGTTACTCGTCATTGTTATTTTTTCAAGTTTTTCATTAGCCATAACTGGAGCAGTAATAGCAAGAGTAAGGGCTAAAGTAGTCGCTATTTTTAAAATTTCATTTTTCATTTTTAAATCTCAACCTCTGTAAATTTGTGTTCGTATCTTTATACGGATGAGATAATAATTTGGATTCACTTTTTTCTAAAAAAATTTATACTGAAATAATTTATATTTATGAAAGTATTGTTTTGTATAGGGCTCTTTCGTGTTGATGGGGAAAAATGTTCATTGTGTAACCTATCGTCATTTCAACCCAAATTTCTACCTTACGCCTGTTCCCTCTCCCGAAGGGAGATAATAGGGCTGATAACAGTGAAAAAAAATATACTTAATCTTCCTTAATCTTACTCATTTT
>CAYPSO010000138.1:0-9643 GCA_964413275.1 uncultured bacterium
CAGGAACATATAAAATAGTATCTTTATCTTCAATTAAATATTCAGCAGATTTTAACTCAATTTCATTAAGATTTAGTAAATCAATTTCAGCCGCTAGAGCTTGAGGATTGGGTTGGAGATTAGCTAAATATTGATGATATTCAGAGAGGCAATTAATATCATTAACTCCCGAAGGGAGAGGCAATAGGGAATGGGCAATAGGCAATAGGGTAGGTTGTCGTTGTCTGCAAGGATTTGTTGGTTGTTCTTTGCTTCGACCAACTAATGGGTCTAAGTCCCCCAGCACACGCTTAGAACTATTGCCTATTGCCTCTTGCCTATTGCCTTCTTTAATATTGCCATCTAAATATTTAAAATTAAACTGACTATTGAGGGACTTTTCTAAAGTAGGAGAAACATCAACGGGATTAATTTTAAAGACAGTATAACCCAATTCAGATTCAGTATTATGTAAGTCTTCATTCCCTATTTGATAATAAATATTATGGTTTTTCAAGGTATCAGTTAAATCAGCAGCAACCCGATTATCAACTGCCAAATCCCAATAGTCTCGTTGTTCAACGTGGTACATTGCCACCAAAGAAGGCAAAGATTTGATTTGATTCGTAAGCCAATCAAATGAAGTCAGAAGTCGGGAGTCAGAAGTCATTCGTTTTTCTTTACTTCTGACTTCTGACTTCTGACTCCTGACTTCTAATTGTTTCCATTTGTCAGGAAGAACAATGGATGATGGTGTTATTTTGCCAGTAGTAAAATTGGAGGTTATAACACCAGATAAAATAGTATTATTGTTAAATTTTTTCTGCTCTGCTGGCTGAGTTAAAGTGCCAATTGATGAGGTGAAATTGCCTTGTTCATCTTGAATGAAAACTTGTTTTTCAGTAATAGTTTGTTGCTTATAGGTAAAGGGGATTGTCTTACCTGATGTCTGATTTGCAACAGCCTTTATCAATTCCTGTTGATTGGTTTTATTTTTAAAATGATTATCAATGTGAACAAACCGAAAATTCGTACCTTTAGGAGTTTCTAGATCGAGAAAAGTGCTATATTCTTCACCTTTAAAATTAATAGATTTGGCATTGAAAACAAAAAGGTTCAATTGTTTTTCGGTGAGATATTTATTGATTATTTCGGACGTTGCTTTATCGGGAACTCCCAATTTATAGACAGAATTACCGATACTTACGCTAAATGTAGGCCTAGACACTTCTACTTCCGTAATTTGAACAGTAGCCTTTTCACCTAACCATGAATTATCGGATAGATCGGAACTAGCAATTTTGCCAATGTGGATTTTCCCTAATTTATCAACGGCCAAACTAGCAGTTTTGGCTTCATCAACTTCAAAAATACCTTTAATCGTACTGCCCAAAGGCAACTCAGGATAACTTTGATGCGTCGAACCCAATCGTTGGCCAGCAATATCAAACCATCCTTTGGCTGAATTACCATTATTATCAACAAAAGATTTGAGTGTTAATTCTACGAATTGATTATTAAGCTCTAATGGGGACATATCGCCATAGGTTAAACCGTTTACGCCATAGAAAGGAAATTCAAGATCAGATACAAATTCGATAATTTCTGGCTCAAAAGCAGCGTAAACAAAGCGATTAATTGTGCCTCCTTGTTTGTCAGAATTACAAACTTCCCAAGCAGCAGTTGCTAATTGTTTTAATTCTTCAGGAGAAAAACCGTCTCTAATACTTCGAGCTTTTTCATAAGCCTGATTATAAAGCGCAGAAACATGATGTTCGGTTAATTTTGGGATAACTTGTGGGTCTAAAACCGTATATTTCTCATTGGCTTTTAAACTTAATTCAGAGACTGATTCACTCGAAACATTAGCAACGGTGATAAATTTTTTATCTTTGCTGTAATAACCAGCTTTCATTTGACCACTTTTATAATCATCGAGAAAAATTAGTTCTTGGTTAGCTAATTGTTGGGGAGAACTACTACCATATTTGGTTAAATTAGTTAGTTTAATGGATTGAGCATTAGTAGTTTTAAAGGAAATTTGATAGCCTGGTTCGGATTGTAGTAGCTTTCTTGCCTTAGTCGCTAAATTATTTAATTCATCAAATTCTTTTTTAGCAGATTGAATAAATAAATATTGTTCGTTTGTATAATTAGGCTGAATTAAAGCTTGAAACTGTTGATTAGGACGAGATTGAAGTTGATGGCTTTGAAACTGTTTATTAACAGTATGAATAATTAATTCTTGGGGAGAATAACCTTCAATCGTTAAAGTTTTATCAACATAAATTCCCTGTTGTTTTTTCTCCTTGAAATAATTAGGTTTTCTGTAAAGTAAGGTTTCATTTTTCTTAACAGCCTCGACATCAGGTTTATTATTAGACTTAAATAAATCTACAGCTATTTGATTCTGATAACCAGCTTCATAATTTAATTCTTTATATAATTCTCTAATTTGATTTAAGCCCTGATTAACTTTTTCATCATCTAAACTATTCTTATTTTTTTGATAATTACTGATAATTAAGTTAACAGATTTTTGATGTTGGGCTGGTACTTCAGATACGGATTCAAAATGATTGACGGTTTTCTCATATAAAGCTTTTCTATCCTCAACTCCCATATATTCAGTAGCAATGACAATCTCAGATTCCAAGGCTTCGATGGCACTCAAGGAGTTGTTGATGACACCAACAGAAATCTCATCACTCATCTGAAGTGCGATTTCTTCAAAAGTCATCTCTGGGGGAAAACTAACCTTGTCTAATTTTTCAATGGGTTTATATCTTTGTTCGGGAGAATTACGTGCGATCGCTTCCAATGCTAATTCGGGAAAATCTCTGGCTAAGGCTACAGCCAAACAATCTCCATCAAAATCTCTACCTTGTCGAAGGCTAACGGTTTCAGGTGGTAGTTTTTCACCCTCAGCTAATCTATCCTTAATTCGTTCTAAGGTTTCATCGCTAACTAAAATTACTCCTGATAGCGGTTGACCATCTGGTGCAAGCATTTCTGGAAGGTGTTTATTAACCGCCACATCCATGCCGTTAGAGTTTAAAAACGGGCTTCTAAAATTAATGATTTCTTCCCCATTGGGTAGCCAAGGTACACAAATTTCACCATCTTTGAGATTTTTTGAAGGGATAATCATGCCTCGGTCGAAAGTAATGGCTTTAGCTAAGGCCAAGTCTCGCCATTCTTGCTGCACAAATTCTTGTAACTTTTGAGTAACTGCGGGAGTTTCGAGTAATTTAATATGAGGATTTTCATCATCAGGATATTTAGCTAAATCAGCTTTGATGAGGTGATATTCAGTAGGGAGATAGAGGGGAGTGGAAGATGAATCTGGATTTAACTCAGTTTCTTCTTGATGGTTTTTTATCTTCTCATCGTATCTAGCTACATAGTGTTTAGCTAATTCTCTAGGGTCAAGCTGTATTGTGGCCAACTGTTGAGCTTTTTCCTCAATATCTGCAAGTATATCCTTGATGCCTTTGGGATAGTTCGCCCAAATTTGTGAGGTAGCGGTTTTGCCTTGACGACTGAGTTCTTTTACTCCAAGCCATATTTCTTGAGATTGATAGAATCCAGGTAATGGTTTAGTACCGCCTTTAAAACTAGAGGTAGGGATAATTATATCAATCTGCTCGCTCTGTTCTCTACCTTGATTAACAGATTCAAGAGAATGAGCAACAAAAGTACCTTTACCGATGTTGTCAGGTTGTTCTCCTCCCTTCGGGAGAGGCAATAGGGAATGGGCAATAGGCAATAGGGAATTTCTTACACTATTGCCTTCTTTAAATAGTATGCGGTGCTGGATTACGTGGCTGCTATCACCAACCAATTGTTCAGCTATTTTGGGATTAATTTTTCCGTGACAATCACCCGTTAATTCAAAGGCAAGGGTATCATCAATTTCACCACCATTTTCCCCAGTCTCATCATCAACAATTAGAATATTAAATGAAGTCAGAAGTCTGGAGTCAGAAGTCAGAAGTTTGTCTATTTCTAACTTCTGACTTCTGACTTCTGACCTCTGACTTCGGTTACATTCTCCAATAAACAAAGAACCGTAAGCACCTCTATCCTTTTTGTCAGGTAAAATTTTCTCTATTTCTCTGAGAACTTCTGGACTACCATAAATAGCTCTAGTACCACTGGAGAATAATAATCTGTGGCCTTCGGGATGATTAAATAGGTGCTTTTCGCTCATTCCAGGCTCGATTTTGGCCACACTAAATTCTTGGTCTGGAAATAATTCGGATAATATTGTGCCAGATAATTCTTCTGTTAAAATGCTCTGTGGCTCTTGGGGATTTGTTAATATATATTGCCCCGTATATAAATCAAAATGCTTCAATTTCATTGGTTTTTTCCCCCGTAGATTTCTTTGAAGTCAGAGGTCATTCGTTTTTCTTTACTCCTGACTTCTGACTCCTGACTCCTGACTTCGTTAAACGTTTGGATCGATATTTTGTGCTTCCTTTTCTTGGAGGGTCATTTTGACAGATAAGATTTTGCTAATTGATTCATGACTCTTTCTAACAAAAGTTTTAATACGCTGTCTGGTTAAAACTTTTACCTCACGACTGGTTGTCGCCTCATTAAAAGAAATATGATTTTTTTTAAGATAATTCATTTCCTTTTCAATAAGGCTTAATTTGGGTATTTCAATGAAACTGATATTGGCTGGTAATTCATTATTTAACATCTTTTTGCCTAATCTGGTTTCACTAAATTGTTCAGCCGTCATTCCGTTAACATTATTGAGGACGAGAACATAAGGCAAATAAGGATACGAATTGATAGTTTCCTCTAATAAATCTAGGCTAGAAGCACTACCATCAGTAACCCACCAGCGAAGCACGTAAATATTATTAATGTCTTCGTACTGCTTTTGAATTAGAGATTCCTTTAAACAAATCTCTAACCATTCATTAAAATAAACCCCAACACTGGCAGGTAAATTAATCAAAATATCTCCAGTTTCTTCGGTGACGCTATTAACAATTTCATCAGCTTTTCCATAATTGCTTTCTAATGAAATATCTCCAGCAAAAAATATTTGCTCTTCAATATCTCCGTTGAGATATTTTTCATATTCTTCTTTCAAATAAGTTAGTCCCACGTCAGGATTACTTCTATCAGCATCAATCAATTTAATGGGAAATTCCTTATCCAAATACCACTCGTATAAAAGAGAAGCAAAAGTGCTTTTTCCCACACCACCTTTTTCTCCATCAATAAAATGTAATACGGTTTTTTCATTAAGAGCGTCAACTAAATCTTCGTGTAATTTTACTTCGGTTATTTTTACTTGTTCTTCACTCATTTTCTTCTCCTTATTAGTTTACAATTAAAGGGTCAATTATTAGTTAGTTTATGGAAAATTTTCCAGAACAATACCAATTTCAGCGAGAATATTATCCACAGTTTTTGATTAGTAAGGTCTTCATTAATGGTTTGATTAATTTTAACTCCTCATCAGCTTGGCAAAATTATTTGAAATTAATTAACGCTTTAGATGAACAAAAAGAAATCCAATTACGAATCCTTAATAAAAAACCGACAGAACCAAATCCTCCAATTGCTCCACCAGTTCCTATTCCTCCAAAAGCTCTAATTTCTTCACCAGTTACTTACCTAAAACAAACTCAACAAATTACCTTAATTTTTTCAAGTTTATTGGCATTATTTTTTAGTTTATTATTTTCAAGTTTTATCAGTTTATTTTTAGGGATATTTGGTATTATTATAACAGTGATTTTAGCTATTTGTCTTATTATTATTGTTATAATTTTAATCAATTATTCTGATTGTTATTCTCGATACAAATTAGAATATTTAGCTTATTTGCAATCAGTATCTCGTTATGATTTATTACTATCTGAATACCAAAGAAACTTATCACAATATCAAAGACAAATTCAAGAATACCAGCAAACATATATACAGATTGAGCGACATATTAAGAAAGAAAAAGAAATTATTAATTTCCAAATTTCTCAACTTACCACCCGTATTTCTAGGAACTATAATCAACAATTAAAGGATTTTCATCAATTGGCTAATAAAGGTAAAAAACATTTATTTTCTTTATCTGCTGAAGAACAGAAAAAAATCACAGTAGGGGTGGCAGAGGAAAATTTTTACCAATTGTTTAATACTGCTTTTTCCAATTGGATAGAGGAATTGAATCAAAATTTGACTGATAATATTTTTTATCAAATGGGCTGGAATCAGCAGAAATTTAGAGCTTTTAGCGAGCAAAATCAACCTCTTGATTATTTTCCTGATATTTTCCTCCAATTTCATGATTATCTCCTTGACATCGAAATAGACGAACCGTACATATTTAATACTCTCAAACCACACCATGAAAAAGAGGGAAAAGATAATTATCGCAATCAGTTATTTCTTAAATATGGATTTTTTGTGATTAGATTCTCTGAGTATCAAATAGTAACTTATCCCGAAGCTTGTATTAATACGATCGCCGAATTTTGTCTGTTTATTTGTCCTCCTCATTTATTATTACAATTAAATCAAATTAAAATCTTTTTACCTTTTCCTAAACATAATAACCTTCCTCCCATTGATAAAACTTGGAATCGCCTTGAAGCTACTACTATGGCTCGTAATCAAGTAAGAAAAAGCTATTTAGCCAATAAGTAATAACTAATAAGTAATAAGTAATAAGTAAAGAGTTAGAAAAAACTTCTGACTTCGTTTCTTGACTTCATTTCTCAATTTACCATATTTTTTTTAGAACAAACTTAGTCTTTATGAAAAAGTACCACGTGGTAAATGGATTTACAAAAGTATATTTACCACGTGGTAAATTAATTTTTAATTAATAAAAAACCACGTGGTATCCTTAAAGTAGGAAAACCTAACGGTTTAATTGTGTTGAAGTTTTAATAAAACAAAATAATGAACGAATCCGCACTTTTTAAACTGGTAGAGTCGAATGCCCGTGCGATTGAAGCTCTAGCCAGTGACCGCCAAGAAATGTATAGACTTATGGCAAATTTGGCATCAAGTCAAGCTAACCTAGCGTCTGCTCAGGCTAACTTGGCATCTGCTCAGGCTGATTTTTACCGTCGATTGGAGCAAACAGACAAACGGCAAGCCGACATTGTTGAAATTTTGAAACTATTAACTCAAAAAAATAATTAATTAATATAAATGAGCCACAATCTAAGCCCTTCGGGCTTAAGTAATAAGTAATAAGTTAGAAATCTTCACTTATTACTTATTACTTATTACTTATTACTTATTACTTATTACTTATTACTTATTAAGAGGTTCATTTTTTCTGATATTTCTGAATCAATATATCAGTACCCCAACTGATACCTTTTTCTTCTGCTGCCGAAGCGGAATCAAAAATAAAATCATTGACAAAAAATAAATAATTTTTACTATCAAATAAACAAAATTGCCAGCATCTTCTGTTTGTATAATAAACAATCAAATAGCAATAATATCCTAAATTGGTAACATAATTTATTTTCATAGCTAGTTTTTTTAAAAGTAACGATATTCCTAATATTAGACAATATTTAACTACAACAAATAAGCTAATTAATTTTTATTTAAAAAATTAATATTTCCTCGGATTTGCTGATCTATATTTAAGCAAATTTACGGATAAATATCCCGGCAGCCATCAAAATAATTGAGATTAAAAATACAATCAATAAATTATAAAAATTCAAGAGATTAATAGCCAACAAAGAAATAGTAAAAATCCCTCCGGCAGCTAGATAGAAAATATAGCTAAAACCTGCTTTTATTCCTTCATTTGTACTTAAATAAGTGGGTAAGGTTTCTTCTAAATTAGCCAGATTATTTAACTTATTTAAAGCAATTTGAGCATCCTGATAGCGAGATAGAGAATTATTATCTGTCATTTTCTCTAACCAATTTAAGAATTTAATATTGAGATGTGGCAATTTACTTCGGACTTTAATTTGATTAGTATTAATACTAATCAAATTTCCTACTTCTCCAGAGCTAGTACCCGTCAATAAAGAAATTAAAGTCACACCTAAACTGTACAAATCTGAGGACTTATTTAGCTTTCTATTATAGATTTGTTCGGGTGACATAAACCCCATTGTACCTCCAAACATCGTACTCATAGCTAAAGTATTACTACCTGTATGAGCCAAACCAAAGTCAATTAAATAGACTTGATTCTTATTATTAATCAAGAGATTTTCTGGCTTAATATCTCGATGAAAGACTGGTGGATTTTGCTCTTGTAAGTAAACCAATATTTTCAAGATTTGTGTAGCTATATCCTTAATTTCTTCTACTGTTAAATTTTCACATTGAGACAATGGTAAAGCTTTGATATATTCTTGTACTAAACACAAACCCTCACCGCTATCAAACTGCGCTAAATATTGAGGAATACCTGTGTGATTTAACTTTTTCAAGACTTTAATTTCTCTTTCAATTTCCTTATAGCCAGCCCAATCGTTATTATCTCTAGCAAATTGAAATTGCTTAATTACTACCTTTTTTTTTCTACTTATTTCTTCAGCTAGATAGGTGATTCGTCCGCCATGAACATTGTGATTTAATGTAGCTAATACTTGATAGCCAAAAGAGCTAAAATTAGGTAAATTATTCATGTTAATAGTTTTTAAGAATTTACTTAATATTTATTATAGCTTATTTTCAATTGGATTTATTATTTAAAGTAAAGCTAACGCTTCAATGACTTGAAAAATGATTACTTAAAATGAAAATGAACATTAATCAAGCGGTAAAAATCCTGAAGAATCAAAATGAGTTAGTATTAGTAAATAATAATACTCAAGCAAGATTATTTACTAATATAGCGGTTAACTGGATTAATATACCGATACAAATCAAAACATTAACTAATTTTAATTGTATTTTGCCACCTATTATTAACAAGATTTCTGAGTTAGTTGATTTAGAAAATGCCTTGATTGATTACCAATCAAATACCTTGAAAATTAAATTCGATAACGGAGAATATTTGTTAAATTCACCAGGGGAATATTTGTTAAATATTCCCTCAGATGAATGGTCAAATCAATACATTCCCTTAAATAAGTCTTTGATGAATTTAATCTTTAAAGCACAGAATTTCAGCAATAGTTATTATGGAATTAAGGTGTCAATTCATCAAGATAAAGCAACAGTCCAAGCCACCAACGGTTACTTTTGGTTTACTGAAGCAATTCCTTTTTATAACTCGTTATTCAAGGATTTTAAGACTGATTTTGTTCTTGATATATCTACCATTAATTTACTAAAAAAGTTCAAAAAAAGTGGAAAAATATGGGTGGGTTCTGAACATATCAAAATTGAGCTAGAACGGGAAATTTCAATAATAGCGAATATCAGGAAAAATTACCGTCAATTGTCGATTAATAATTATAAGGAGACACAAATTGTTCTTAATCGACAAGAATTAATCAAAAAAATCACTTTGCTTGGTGCAAGCCAAAAACATCAGATTTCAATGACTGGTGAAAATTCCGAAATCTTAATTAAAGGATTTGTCAACGACAAGGGTAATAATCTGACAAAAATAGGTGAAACTAAACTGAAAGCAAATATCAATTCACGAGTAATGAGTAGTGAGTAATGAGTAATGAGTCAAGAAGGCAATAGGCAA
>CAYPSO010000139.1:0-9450 GCA_964413275.1 uncultured bacterium
GTTTACGCGGTTGTCCCCCAGAAGCTATTGCCCTAATTTTTCTGGGATTATTAGCAAAAGGAGGTATTTTTGTTTCAGGTTTGTGGTTGCCTTTAACTCATTCTGAATCAGAAAGCCCAGTATCGGCAATGTTATCAGGAGTGGTAGTCAAGGCTGGTGTATTTCCCTTAGTACGTTGTGCGCTGATGTTAGAGGAAATAGATCCTATTGTCAGGTTTTTTGGAGTGACTACAGCACTTTTAGGAGTAGGTTATGCCGTATTTGAAAAAGATACCAAGCGGATGCTGGCTTTTCATACAGTTTCTCAGCTAGGTTTTGTTCTCGCTGCCCCAGTAGTAGGAGGATTTTATGCTTTAACTCACGGTTTAGTTAAATCTGCCCTATTTTTGATTGCTGGTATTTTACCCAGTCGTAACTTTAAAGAATTACAACATAAACCTATTGACACCCAAATTTGGGTTGCTTTAGTTATTGCTAGTTTTTCCATCTCTGGCTTTCCCCTGCTATCTGGTTTTGGAGCAAAAGTCTTAACAGCTAACAATCTCTTACCTTGGCAAGTTATTGGTATGAACATTGCTGCATTGGGAACAGCAATTTCCTTTGCTAAATTTATTTTCTTACCTCATAAATCCTTATACCCCCTGCCCCCTTTTTCAAAGGAGGTGGAAGATAATAAAATACAGTCTGGTTTTTGGTGGGCAATGTTTATTTTACTTGGTGGATTAATTTTGGCAAACGTTGTTTATTACGAAGCTTACACCCTAAAAAATATCGTCAAACCACTGGTAACTATATTTATTGGTTGGTTGGCATATCTTTTAATTTTTAAGAAGTCAACAATTAAAATACCAAGAGATGTTGAAAAATTCGATCATCTGATGGGAGTAATGAGCTTAATGTTAATTTTACTTTTTTGGATAGTATGGACACAATCTTCTATCTCAATATAATCCTAAGACTAGCAATTTGGTTTTTGCTTACTGCCGATTTTAGTCTGCCAAATATTATTATTGGTTTTGCCATCGCATTTTTATTGCCTCGTGGTTCTAAATCCGCAGGAGCATTAAAAGATTGGTTGCGGGTACTTTGGGAAATTATTGTGGCAATTCCCCAAGCTTACCTAGAGGCGATGGAAATTATGTTTCGTCCCCATAATCACGAAGAAATTGTTAGGGAAAGAGTTAAACCTCGGCGCACACCCGGACTTATATTTTTAGATATATTTCTGATTACTTTTACTCCCAAAACTATTGTTACCAAATACGACAAACGAGGTTGGTATGAAGTACATCGAATAACAAGGAGAAAAAGAGGTGAAATAAATAGTAGTTGATGGAAAATAAGTTTAAGTTAGATAGTATATATTTAAGAATTTTAAAATGTTCATACAAGAACATTTTTGGTGATTAAATTAAACAACTATTGACGAAGAAAATGCCTCTTAAATTAAGTTTTACAAAAAAACAAATAATATTCAAATATTCACAAAAACCTCTTATTTGATTGATTAAACCTAAAATAAAAGCGTTTTATGAAGGTTAAAAATGTTCTTATATGAACATTTTTGATTTGATAATTATCACCATCTTAAAGCTATATTTTTCAATTTCACAATACCAAATATCAAGAAAAAAATGGATTCAATCTTAATTGCCATGATTTTGGCTTTACTCATTCCGATTTATGAAGCTTGGCAGGACGATGACATTTGGCAAAAAATGCTTGCTTTTGCCAGTATTGCTACTAAAACATCAATTATGATGTTGGTTATCTCCGTTTTACGAGATGATTGGTCAATGGGTGTAGTTGCTATCATTATCCTCAGTGTAGGTAATGCAAGCTTAATGTTACTAGCACATTTAATCAAAAGGTTGAACGAAGTATGAAGGGTGAATTATGAATTTAGTTCGTAGAGAATTAAAAATACAACTTGTAGGGTGGGCAAATATTTTTAAATATAGAAATAAAACAATTATGATTAATAATTTGCCTACCTTACCCACGATGCAATTTATTCTAATAATAAATAATTAATTTTATGATTGATATTTTAAGTTATAGCCTGATAGTTATCGGAATAATTTTCTGGTTTTGGGGAACTTTGCCCCTAATCGGGAATAGATCGGTTTTATTTAAACTCCATAGTCTTTCAGTCGCTGATACCCTTGGTTCAATGACTATTGTGGTTGGTTTATTACTAAAAATCCCCAGTGAATGGCCATTATTACTGTTAGCAATTATTACCTTAGCAATTTGGAATACAGTGCTAGGTTATGTCTTGGCATATTGTTCTAGTAACCAAGGAATCAGTAAAAAAATAACCAATAAAGAATAATAATTAACAAATGATTGATAACTATATTTATGTCATCATCGCACTGTTACCTTTAACAGCTTTGATGTTGGTATTTCAAGTTAATCCTTACCATGCTCTAGTAATTAGAGGCATTTTAGGAGCAGTAGCAGCATTAGTATATGCGATTTTAGGAGCGGCGGATGTAGCTTTAACGGAAGCTTTAGTAGGTACAATGTTGGCAATTACCCTTTATGTTGTGGCGGTGCGCTCCTCTCTCGTGATGCGTTTGGGAATAATTCAAGATTTAAAAACCGAAAAAGAGGATTATTTTACAGAACTAATCGCTAATCTCAAAAAAGTTATTAATAAATATCATTTACGTCTTGATTTAATCGAATATCCTAATGCAAAAGCTTTAGAACAAGCATTGATGACTAAAGAAGTTCATGCCATTTGTACTCAAGGAGAACAAAACAATAACCATATATCCATCAGAGTTAATCGTCTTTTTGAGATTATGCAAACTGAGTTAACTTTACCAGAAACAACCCTTAACTACGTAACTGTATCAAATAATTTAGAGGATAAACATTAATGAAATGGATTTATGTTTTGGCCGGAATCGCTTTTTTCGTAAAAATGATTATTATGCCTAATCCAGCAGCAGAATGGGAGGAATTTTCCATTGTCGAATCAATAGTAGAAGATAGTGGCGTACCTAATGCGGTTTCTGCAATTATTTTTCGGAATCGTCTCTATGACACAATTTTTGAAGTAGTGGTATTTACCATCGCCATTTTGGGTGTGGGTTTTTTATTGGCTAATGAAGAACCTATCAAAACAGTTTATCAATTTAGCGATCGCCCTTCCATTATTCTCGCACGTCTCGGAGCAACCATTGCGGCATTAGTAAGCATCGAACTAGCAATTCGAGGACATTTGAGTCCGGGTGGTGGTTTTGCCGCAGGGGTAGCAGGGGGTACAGCTATTGGTCTTATTGCCATTACTTCACCATCTGAATGGATGGAAGCAATTTATAAAAAATGGAATGCTGCAACTTGGGAAAAAATTTCTGTTCTAGTTTTTATCTTATTAGCAGTAATAACCCTAATTGGAATTGAATTACCCTACGGAGAATTAGGTACGCTTGTTAGTGGTGGCATTATTCCTATACTGAATATTTTAGTAGCAATTAAAGTAGCATTAGGTTCTTGGGCAGTTATTTTGTTATTTATTCGTTATCGAGGATTATTGTGATTAATGATAAATAGTCGATATGCTTTATTAATAATCACTTTTTTAAAGGTAGCAGTAGCGGTAGTGGACTGTTTCAGTTAAAAGTGTGCATTAGTAGGGTGGGCAATGCCCACCAAATCATAAAGACAATCAAAATTCTATTGCCCTATTTTAGTTGAAACAGTCCAGTAGGGTGGGTTAGGCAGGGATAAACATTTATTCATAACCCAAAGTTATCAATCTGCCGTAACCCGCCATTCAAAATTTTGTAGATAAAAATATCTAATGAGTACCTCAATTAAGTATAATTACTCTCAGCCAAAAACCAAGTTTATTTCAGCATTTTCTATGATGCGGACAAGATAAAAAGAAAGCTATATTGAAATCAAGTTAAATGAATTAATTATTTGAATTTATATAAGAATTTGCGTCTGTGTCATGAATGTGTCTTACTCTCTCTAGAGCCGCCAGTGAGCGGCTTTTTTGTTGGTTATTTATAGGGATTTTCAGAGATTTAAAATGTATATTTTTGTAACAAAATTGCGTAATACCTTAGTCTGGCACTGACATCTTAATAGAACTAAAAATAAAGTAGGAGAAGACATGAAATAATAAATCAATTAAAACCAAAATCGACAAATAATTCGGATGATAAATGGAACAATTATCACAATCCCTGTCACAGCTTGTACAACAAGCTTGTAAGCATCCTCCTGGAAGCAGACAACGCCAGAAAAATTTGACGAAAATTATTAGACTCGTCAATGGTAAATTGTGGCAAGAAAATACTCCTTATTATGAGGATGCCTTGCAAGAAACATGGATTTATTTTTGTCGAAATATCTGCGAAGGTAAATCTGGTCAAGTTTATAATCCTGATCAAGCAACTGTTATTACTTGGCTGAATACTTATCTTAAATGGCGATTAAAAGATGGTTACATTCAAATAGAAAAACAAAAAAAACAAACTGTATCTGTTCAAGAAGATAGTCAAGATAATCCCATTAATTTAATAGATAATTTACCTGCCCAAGCTGATACTCCTCCACTATTACAAGAGATTGAAAAATGGGCTTTAGAGGATTCACAAAATAAATTACGTAGAATTTATTTAGAAGATTGTCCTCAAATTACTGCTCAAGTTTTAATTTTAAAACGACTTCCTCCTGAAACTCCTTGGAAACAGTTAGCAGAAGAATATAAGGTAGCCCCAGGAACTTTAAGTAGTTTTTATCAGCGCAAATGTAAGCCCTTATTGCGTGAATTTAGTAAATCCCAAGGATATATATAGCAATTAGCTACCAGTTTAAACCTTAATATTAATCAAAGTAACTATCATGATTTCTCAATTTTCAGAATTAGAAAATTTTGCTATTCCCTTACCTATTACGGCACAAAGTCGTCAAATAGCACTTCAATTTGCGGCAAGACAACCAAATAGACAAAAAGCGGAACAAGTATTATTAAATACTTTAGCTGTCTTGGCAGTAAATAATTATTTGAATATGTTAGAAATTACTACCGATTTATCTAGCAGCGATAGTTGGAATCCTGTCATGCAAATAAGTAGCAATGTGGCAGATTTAGAAATAACAGGAATTGGTAAATTAGAATGTAGGCCAATTAAAAATTCTGCGTCTAGCTGTCATATTCCTATGGAAGTCTGGGATTTAAGCATTGGTTATGTAGTAGTGCAGATAGATGATTCTTTTAAAAAAGCTACTATTTTAGGTTTTACTCATAAAGTAACTACAGAAGAATTACTAATATCTAATCTTAAACCACCAGAAGAATTAATAGATTGTTTACATGAATTAACTGAATCAACGGTGGATAACGCTTTGATTAACTTAGGGCAATGGTTTAATAATATTGTTGAAACAGGATGGGAAACAGTAGAAAATTTTTTAAATCCCGAACAATTAAGTCCTGCTTTTGGATTTAGACTTGGGCAAGTATTAGAATCAACCATTACAGAAGAATCTCAAAGACCAAATATTAGAGTAAGAAAAGCTAAATTAATCAATTTAGGACTTGAATTAAATGAGCGAAATGTAGTTTTGTTAGTTGAAATTAGTTCTGAAGAAAATGGAAATATTTCTGTTATTTTACAACTACATTCTAATCCTAATGACATATATTTGCCTGAAGGATTAGAACTAAGAGTTTTAGAATCATCAAATGAAGTTTTTTTACAGGCTCAAGCCAGAAGTAGAGATAATTATATTCAACTACAATTTAGCGGTCAATCTGAAGAAGTTTTTACAGTAGAAATTATTTTAAATGATATTAAATTTTCCGAAACATTTAAGCTTTAAATAGGGAAGGATGATGGCAGAAGAGAAATACAAAGAAGAAAGAGAAAACAAGGTAGAGAAAAGTAACAGCTAAAAGCTAATCCCTAACCGCTAACTGCTATAAAAAATGACAAAATATATCGTTGCTTTCAAAATAACAAAGGGAAGTTTTACTGAAGGATTTCCAGTTACATTATTAATTGGTAAAGAAGGATTACCTCCTGATTTAGAAATTAATTCTGTACTGCCACCCGCACCAGATATTCCACAGAAATATAGTTTTTGGCAAACTTCTTATTTAGGTTTGGGTTTATCTACTCGATTAGAAGCAAAAAAGTCTTTTGTTTCTAATTATTCCTATGCAGATAACTGCGATCGCACTTCAGATGAATTATTAACAAGTTTTAATAATTGGCTTGATGCTGAGACTTTTCGACCGCTACGAGAAAAGTTTTTAGCTAAACTTAATCCAAGTGATGAAATTAGGATTCTAATTCAAACAGAAAATATACAATTGCAATGTTTACCTTGGCATTTAATTAAGTGGTTTGAACCTTACACTAAAGCAGAAATAGCGATTAGTAACTCTAATTATGAAAAAGAAGAACAAAGTTTAGCTTCTTCCAGAAATAAAGTCAGAATTTTAGCAATTATTGGTAATAGTAAAGGAATTGATACCCAGAGCGATCGCATTTTATTAAAAAAATTACCCTATAGTTCTATAACCTTACTTATCGAACCACAAAGACAAGAACTAACTGAAAAATTATGGGAAAATGAAGGATGGGATATTTTATTTTTTGCAGGACATAGTAATAGTAATGAAGATAAAGCAACAGGATGTATTCACGTCAATCAAGAAGATAAATTGACAACTAAAGAATTAAAATATGCTCTCAAAAAAGCAGTAGAAAAAGGTTTAAAAATTGCAATTTTTAATTCCTGTGACGGCTTAGGATTAGCTCGTGAATTAATAGATTTAAAAATACCACAAATTTTGGTAATGCGAGAACCAGTACCTGATAAAGTCGCCCAAGAATTTCTTAAATATTTTTTAATAGCTTATGCTAAAGGAGAAAGTTTTTACTTAGCTGTCAAAGAAGCCAGGGCAAAATTACAAGGATTAGAAGATAAATATCCCTGTGCTTCTTGGCTACCTTTAATAGTACAAAATCCGGCGGAAATTCCCCCCACTTGGCAACAGTTTATAGGGAAAAATAACGAAGTAATTTCTATTCCAAAAAAAGTTACTAAAACTAAACCAAAACTTACTTTAATTTTTGGCATAAGTGCGATCGCAACTTTCGCAGTTATTGGTTTAAGATGGTTGGGAATGTTACAGAATTGGGAATTAAAAGCATTTGACTATTTATCACAACAATTGCCCACAGAATCAAGTGATCGCCGCATTCTGATTGTGGGAGCAGATGAGCGAGATATTGATGGCAGTAAATATGGTTTTCCCCTGCCGGATTCGGTTTTGGGAGAATTAATTAATAAATTAGAGCAGTATCAACCCGCAGTTATTGGTGTTGATATTTTTCGGGATAATTCAATTCCCACAAAAAACCCTAATAATAATTTAGAACTTACCAATTATTGGCGACGACCTAATATTGTTAGTGTATGTTTGGGAGATAATCTAGAAAATAGTGTTGCACCTCCTCAAGCGAGTCCCCCCGAACAAGTTGGTTTTGTTAATATTTATGATGATCGTTATCTTACTAATGGTGCAGATGATAAGGTGCGTCGTTATTTACTTTCCCGTAGTCCTAATCCTTTAGCTAAAACTACTTATTGCGATACCAAATATTCTTTTGGCTGGCAGTTAGCTTATCGTTATTTTCAAAGTAAAAATATTCCTGTTACTACTTCGGGGCAAAATTGGCAATTTGGTTCTCAAGTTATTAAAAGATTACTTAATCATAGCGGTGGTTATCAGAAATTAGATGATCGTGGTAATCAACTTCTGATTTCCTATCGTCGCACCCCTCAAATAGCTCAACAAGTAACCATTAGAGATATTTTAGAGGAGCGAGAAACTTTCGATTCTAACTGGATTAAAGGGCGAATAGTTTTAGTCGGAGTAATTGCCAAATCTGTTCCCGATGTTCACGATACCGCCATTGGTAAGATTAGGGGTTTGTATCTTCACGCCCATGTCATTAGTCAATTAATTAGTACAGTGGAAGATAATCGCCCTCTGATTTGGTGGCTTCCTGTTTGGGGAGATTCGCTGTGGATTGGTTTTTGGTCAACTATGAGCGGATTAATTATGTGGGGTGGAAATAGTTATTTACAGCGCAGTGTAGGAATTAGTAGTTGTATAATCATTATCTCTGGTGTTTGTTGGTTGGTAATGACTCAGGGAGGTTGGCTCGCTTTTATTCCGGGAGTTTTGGCGATCTTTTTTACTGCAGGTGGTATTATATTTTATTACAAAATAGTATATAGTCTTACATGATTTTATTAACGCAAACTATCAAAAAAAATACTTCTAAATATAGTGAAATAATTAATAATTAGTAACTAAAATTTCAGTAATATTTCCCCTTTTATCTCCTTGGCAATTAATAGACCTTTTTGCATTAATTCGATAAATATTAAAATTACTATATAAATCATCGAAAAAATTATCATCAGGATTAATATTTTTAGGATCGGAGTTACTTAGCATTAATTTTGCTTGTTTTTCTAAGTGTAATTTTTGATAAAAATTAGCTAATTTAATTTGGTCATTATCAGTGAAATTCAAACCGGCATAATTGGTAAAGCTAGAAGTTTGATTTAAAGGACGATAGGGCGGATCGAAATAAATAAAAGTATTGCGATCGCACCAATAATAACAATCTGAATAATTAGCTGTTTTTATCTTGACATTTTGCAATAATTTTGCTACCAAATTAATATTATCAATATCTAAAATTTTTGGATTTTTATAACGACCAAAAGGAACATTAAATTCTCCTTTTGAATTAAGTCTAAATAAGCCATTAAAACAAGTTTTATTTAAAAATATTAACTGAGCAACTCTAGTTAACCATAATTCAGAAAAATTTTGATAATTTATAGATGGTTTTGAATCATTAAAGTTACTTCTAATTTTATAAAAATAATCTTTTCTTTCTAATAAATCTAAAGAATAGTATTTAGTTTGATAATTACTTAAAGTTTTGATTAATTGTGGTGAATATTGTTGAATAACTTGATAGGATAAAATTAAATCTGGGTTACAATCGGAAAGATAAACTGATTCTAAATTATGATTTTGAATAATATCTAAAAATACCGCACCGCCACCCAAAAAAGGTTCAATATAAGTATTAATTTTTCCTTGTTTTAATTCAATAGGATAAAAGTTTCTTAAAGTATTTAATAATTTATTTTTACCTCCAGCCCATTTCAAAAAAGGTTTTGCTTTCATTAATTATTTGTTATTTAAAAATAATAAACCAATGTAGTGGACTGTTTCAGTTAAAAGTGTGCATTAGTAGGGTGGGCAATGCCCACCAAATCATAAAGACAATCAAAATTCTATTGCCCTATTTTAGTTGAAACAGTCCACTAGTGTGCATTAGTAGGGTGGGCAATGCCCACCAAATCATAAAGACAATCAAAATT